>JAJYXS010000022.1 GCA_021801615.1 Actinomycetes bacterium | reverse complement strand
GGTCGGCACCGCGGTGAAGGCGGAGGACGGCCGCTCCTACCGGAACCGCCACGGAAAGCCCTTCACGTCGGATCTGTCCGGACAGGACTTCTGGGTCCTGATGCAAACGGGCCACGTCCCGCTCGGGCTCGTGATGGGGACGTGCGTCTACCACATCGCCCATCGCGGAGTCGGTCAGACGCTGCGCAGCACGGGCCGCAACGTCGAGCTGCCGAATTTCACCCAGGCGCTCTACGAAGCCCGCGAGCTGGCGATGACCCGGATGCAGGACGAGGCGAACGAGCTCGGCGCGACGGGGATCGTCGGGGTACGGCTCGAGGAGAAGAGCCACATGTGGGGCGACCACACGATCGAATTCCTCTCGCTTGGGACCGCGGTCGCTCGCTCCGAAGGCGACCACACGATCCCGCAGCCGAAGACGATCATCTCTCTCGACGGCTGATGGCCTCGACAGCCGGTAACGGGCTCCCCGAGGCGGCCACTCGTCGGCTCGCCGAAGGGGCGTGGTCGTCAGGCCTCTCCGTCGCCGACTTCGCGTCGTGCCTGGACATGGGGATGCAGCCGGTGGGCTACGTCCAGGGCTACGCGGTCCTGCAGTGGAGCTGGTACATGACCACAGGCGGGTTCGGCATGGGGTTGGGCGGGTTCGGCGGCGGCTGGACGAGCTCGCCGCAGCGCCGCGGGCAGTACGTCGAGCAGTGGCAATGCCCCCACGGCTTCGTGAGCGCCGAGCACCGCATGTACGGCGCGAACTACGAGCTCACATGGCTCGAGGACAGCTGGGCGTCGGGATGGGGGCTCGCGACCGGGCGAATGGTCGAAGAGGCGAAGGCTCTGGGCGCGACCGGCGTCGTCGGCGTCCTCGATGCCATGCGCCCGCTCGTCGGCGGCGCGATGGTCGAATTCTCCGCAAGTGGCACCGCGGTCGTGGTCCCCGACATCCCGCGCCCTGCGACCCCCTTCAGCACGTACCTCTCGGGCCAGCGGCTTGCGAAGCTCATCGAGGCCGGGTTCGCTCCGGTCTCGGTGGTCGCCACGCTGAGCGCCGTCCGGATGCTGGGCTACTGCATCACCCACTATCAGCTCGCGGGATCCGGCGTCGGCACCTGGTACGGCCAGGGCGCTGCGGGGGTGTCCGGCGTCGGTCCGGTGGACCAGGTGAACCGTGCCGAGGCTGCGGCTCGGCGCATCGCTCGCGAGCGCGTCCGCTCCCAGCTCGGCACCGACCTCCTCCACGGCGCGACCTTGGAGCGCTCGGAGCGCGAGATCGGGGAGGGCGACCTCTCGATCCAGTGCACGCTGAAGGGCAACAGGGTTCGGCGGTTCAAGGAGTTCGACCCGCTGCCCGAAGCGGTTCCCGTCGTCCGGTTGACGTGACGAGCAGGAGCGCTGAGGGAACGACGTGAGGCTTCGCGACGAGGTTCGGCAGGCGGTCTCGGCGCTGTCCGCCTCGCCTGGCGGTGCGGACCGGGCAGCCGGCCCGCACGGCACCACGTCGGACCTCACGATCGACGAGACCCTGCTCCTCCACTCCGCTGGTTGGGAGCCGGTCGACCTCGTCTACGGCGTCTCGTGGTGGTCGATCCCCTGGGGCGTGTGGCAATGGACCACCGGAGAGGTGCAGGAGGCGTCGGCGGCGTTCACCGGGGCGGTGGACCACGCCGCGAAGCTGCTCCGGCAGTCCTGTGAGCAGGCAGGAGCCTCAGGAGTGCTCGGTGTCGACGTGGGCCTGCGGGTGTCCTCCCACCACGTGTCTCTCGAGCTGACCGGGACGGCGGTGCGCCGCACGGACGCGCGCTCGCACCACTTCGAATTCGTCTCGGATCTCTCCGCGCGCGACTTCGTGCTCCTCACCCGCGCGGGGTGGTGGCCGCTCGGTCTCGCCGCCGGCGCGAGCTTCGTGATCGCCCCGCGCCGGACCGCACGCGAGTGGGCGGCGCAACAGGGCCAAAACGTCGAGCTTCCGAACCTGACGCAGGCGCTCTACCTGGCGCGCGAACGCGCGATGGAACGCATGCAGCGCTCCGGCGCCACGATGAAAGCGGAAGGCATCGTCGCGGTGAAGCTGCGCGAGGGCAAAGCGAGCTCGAGCATGAGGGTGATCCAGTTCGTCGCGATCGGCACCGGGGTGCACCTGCGCACAGCCGCGCACCGTTCCATCGCGCCGGAGATGGTGGTCCCCCTCGACGAACGGGTGCGGTTGTTCGAGGTGAAGAGCCTCCGCAGCGCCGGAGGCGAGTGACGTCCGTCAGCCGGGTCGCCGCCCGGCCTGGTTGATCAGCTGGGTCGCCGCCCGGCCTGGTTGATCAGCTGGGTCGCCGCGGCACGGAAGTACTCGGCCATCTGCGCTTCGTCCTCCTCGCCGATCCCTGCGTCGGAGAGCGCCGCGAGCATCAGGCGCAGCCATGCGTCGCGCTCCGCGAGCCCGATGGCGAACGGCGCGTGGCGCATGCGCAACCGTGGATGACCGCGGCGCTCCTCGTAGGTGCGCGGACCTCCCCAGTACTGGACGAGGAACAGTCGCAGATGCTCCTTTGGCGCCTGGAGGTCCTCGGGGTAGAGCGGGCGGAGCACGGGGTCAGAGGCGACCCCTTCGTAGAAGCGGTCCACCAGAGACGTGAAGAACGCCTCGCCACCCACTCGCTCGTACATGGTGGTGCTCACGGCGAGGAAGCTAGACGTCCGAGCGGTCCGCCGGCGCACACGATCGAGACCCCGAGCCGCGGTGCCTACACTCCTGCTCGCGACCCGGCGGTGCCGGCACGTCGTCTGCGGCCGTAGTTCAATGGCAGAACCTCAGCCTTCCAAGCTGATGATGCGGGTTCGATCCCCGTCGGCCGCTCGTCTCGGAGGCTGCCCGGCACGATGTCAGGGAGGCCGCCTTGGAGGCCGTCCGGCACCACGCCGGTTCCCCGCTCGTCGCATCCGGCGGGCCGCGACGGCGGGCTGCGACGGCGGGCAGACATTGTGACGACGTGGTTGCCGATGTTGCGATCCGTTTGCGGCGGTGTACTGTCGGGCGGTAAGGATCCCATGCGGTAGGGGGGTCCCGGGCACGCAAGCAATGCAGGGAAGCGATGAAGGGAGACGAACGATGATGAAACTGAGCAAGTCTCTTGCGATCTTCGCAGCGGGCGCCGCCGCGCTCGGCGGCGCGCTGGCCTACGGCGCGTCGTCCTACGCGGGCACGGCGGCCAAGCCGGGTGCCACGGCGACCGGCGTCCACCTCCTGGGGTTCCTCTCGGGCAGGTTGGGCGACGCAGTCCTGGGCGGGACGGGCCTGCCCAACAACGCGGTGGGCACCACAGGGGACTTCTACCTGGACACCACGAGAGGCGTGCTCTTCGGGCCCAAGACATTGGGGCATCTGCATCCCTGGGGGGCCGGCAGGAGCCTCATCGGCGCGAGGGGTGCGCCGGGTCCACGAGGTCCGCAAGGTGCGCGTGGGCCTGCCGGACCGGCGGGTCCGAAGGGCACACCCGGCACGTCCATCCTGAGCGGCTCGACGCCTCCGACCACCCAGGGCTCGACAGGGGACTTCTACCTGGACACCTCGACCGTCTCGCTCTACGGGCCGAAGACCTTCGGGCGGTGGCCCGCCGCCGGGACGAGCCTCGTCGGGCCGCCGGGGCTCGTCTGGAAGGGCACGTACAGCCCCGTCGCCACCTACACACGGGGCGACGCCGTCTCCGAGACAGGCTCGAGCTACGTGTCGCTCACGACACGGAACGTCGGCAGGCCCACGACCACAACGTCGAGCTGGGCGCTGCTCGCGGCCAAGGGCGCAGCCGGCGCTACGACCACGTCTCCGGCCACCCAGACAGTGCTGGTCGACAGGGCGACGTTCAGCGTCGCAGGTGCGGCCTCCACCACCAACCCGGGCGTGGGCAGCGGCGTCGCCGCCTGTCCGGCAGGGTACGCCGTCACGGGCGGCGGGTACACGAGCAGCGTGGACCAGGTGCATGCCGCGCAGAACGACGGACCGGTCCTGGCGGGGACGACCTGGGAATGGGGGGTGTCAGTGACCAACGCGACAGCGAAGTCCGCGACGGTGACGGTCTACGCGATCTGTGCGAAGGGAGCGGGGCACTTCACATGACCGGTGGCCTTCCGGCCTGAGATGCCGGGTCCGACCTCCCGGTAGCCGCACCTCCCGCCGGTGCGCGAGCTCGTGGTCCTCGGGACCGCCAGCCAGGTGCCGACGCGCGAGAGGAACCACAACGGCTACTTCCTGCGCTGGGACGACGACGGGGTGGTGTTCGATCCGGGCGAGGGGACCCAGCGCCAGCTGCTCTTCGCGGGCGTCCGCGCGTCCGCGGTGACGAGGATCTGCATCACGCACTTCCACGGCGACCACTGTCTCGGCCTGCCAGGCGTGCTGCAGCGCCTGTCGCTCGACGGCGTGACCCGTCCTGTCGCGCTCAGCTTCCCGGCATCCGGGGCGGTGTACGTCGACAGGCTCCGGCACGCGTCCGTCTTCGATGACAGGCTCGACCTCCGCCTGCTGCCGGTCGGCGCCGAGGCTGCAGGTCGTGGGCTCCTCACCGTGGACGACGCGGGCCACTGGGCCCTCAGGGCGGCCGCGCTCCGCCACTCCGTCGAGACGATCGGCTGGCGCGTGGAAGAGCGCCCAGGTCGCAGGATGCTTCCTGAGCGGCTCGCCCGAGCGGGGATCGCAGGGGCGGACGTCGGACGGCTCGAGCGCGAAGGCGCGGTCGTCGTCGGAGGGCGCCGGATCGAGCTCGAAGAGATGAGCGTCGTCCGTCGTGGACAGGTCGTGGCGTTCGTGATGGACACCGCCTGGTGCGACGGCGCCGTCGAGCTCGCTTCCGGTGCTGACCTCCTCGTCTGCGAAGCGACCTTCGCCTCGGCGGAGGCGGACCTTGCCGCCGCGTACGGCCACCTCACCGCCTCCCAGGCCGGCCGGCTCGCCGCCGAGGCGGGGGCCCGTCGCCTTCTCATCACCCACTTCTCGCAGCGCTACCCCGACGTGAGCCCCCTTGTGGAGGAGGCCGCAGCCGCGTTCTCCGGGGACGTGGTCGCAGCCGCAGACCTCATGCGCGTGGCGATCCCGCCGAGCAGGGCGGGCTGAGCGTCGCAGGGCGCGCTGCCTCGCCCTCGCGCTGCCCGCTCGTGCGGGAGCACGCGGACCTAGGGACGGCTCGGGGGTCGGGCGCCGATGCGGTCCTCGTGGACGATCTCGACCGGCTGCAGCTCGTCGGCCGGCACGAGCCCGAGGACGCGCCCGTAGAAGTAGAGCTCGGCCTCCGCGGCGCGCCGGATGTGCTCGGCCATGCGGAAGCCGTGCTGCTCGCCTTCGTAGGCGAGGTACGCGTGGGGGACGCCGTTCTCGCGCAGGGCCGCGACCAAGATCTCCGCCTGGGCCGGCGGCACCACCTCGTCGTCGAGCCCCTGGAAGACGATGAGCGGGGTCTGCAGGAGCTCGGCGTGGGACGCGGGCGAGCGTTCGCGGTACACCTCGGCTGTCTCGGGCCACGGGCCGAACAGGCCGTCCATGTAATGGGACTCGAATTTGTGGGTCTCTTCTGCCAGCACCACGGCGTCCGCGACGCCGTAGTAGCTCGCGCCTGCGGCGAACACGTCGGTGAACGTCGCCGCGCAGAGCACCGTGTAGCCGCCCGCGCTCCTCCCGTGGACGAGCAACCGGTGCCCGTCAGCCCTTCCCTCGCCGACGAGGTGACGCGCTGCGTGCACGCAGTCGGCGAGGTCCACCACGCCCCACTGGCCGCGCAGGCGCTCACGGTACGCGCGCCCGTATCCGGTACTGCCCCGGTAGTTCACGTCGACGAGCGCGAATCCCCGACTGGTCCAGAACTGTATCGAGTAGTCGAGCACCGGCACCGCCGCGGAGGTCGGCCCGCCGTGGACGCTCACGATGAGCGGTGGCAGCTCGCCCTCGGGCGCCGCGCAGTCCGGGTTGGTGGGCGCGTAGTAGAGCGCGTGAGCCACCTCGCCGCCCTCGGTCGGGAAGTCAAGAGGCTCGGGCGCCGACAGGTACGACGCATGGACGACGTCGGCGCGCGAGCGCCGCAGGACCTCCACGGCGATACCTCCCGGCTCCGAGAGGCGGATGCAGATCACGCTCGGGGGCGACGACGCCGACCCTGCGACGGCCACGGCGCACGACCCGTCCTGGGCGGCGGTGAGCTGGCTCACGTAAGTGAAGCCGCAATCGGCGGCACTGAACGCGTCCGAGCCGGGGCGGAGGACGCCCACGTGGTCCAGCCCACCCTGGCGCCAGGTCGCGAGCACCGAGCCGCTGGCGAGGAGCGCGTACGAAGAGCTGCCGAGGACGAAGTCCGGGACGCCGAGCTCGGCCTCCATCGGCGCGAGGGCTCGACCGGCACCCTCGGGGACCGCCGCGTAGAGGTTCCACCATCCGCTGCGGTCCGACACGTAATGGAGCGTGCCGTCGGGCGCGTACTTGGGCTGGGTCACCGACTCCGACGGTCCGCCCGCGACGAGCCGCGGCTCGTGCACGCACGCGCCGTCGGCGTCGATCTCGAGCTCGGCCTCCCACAGCTCCGTGCCGTCCCAGGGCATGTTCGGGTGGTCCCAGCTCAGCCAGCACACCCGGCGGCCGTCGGGAGCGATCGCGACGGACGAGTAGAAGTCGTGGCCCGAGAGGAGCGGAGTCGGTTCCCGAGCACCGTCCGCCGCCACGACGACGACGTCGTTCACGACGGCCGAAGCCGGGTCGGGGTGGAAATGGCGCTCGCGAACCGCGAGCAGATGACGTCCGTCGCGCGTGAGCACCGGGGCGGCGAAGCGCAGCGCGCGAGGAGCGGGGGCCTCGGGGGTGAGCGGGACCGGCACGCCGCCCGGCGTGACCCGGTAGACGCGCTGGTCGGCGTGGTTGGTGAAGTACACGGTGTCGCCCCGTGCCGGGTCGTGCCCGAGCGCGACGCACAGCCCCCCGTACTCGTGGACGGTGGTGCGCGCGCTGAACCCCGGGGGGATGACGTCCTCGGGCTCGCGGCCGCCCACGGGGAGCCGGACGAGCACCTGGCGGCCGCCCTCGGAAGGGCGGGCCTCGGTCCAGTAGACGTGCCGAGGCGTCGCGAGCGGGAACGACAGCCCGACGACGCCCTCGACGAGCCGGTCGAGGGTGACCGGCGAGGTCCACGTGCCGTAGCGCAGCATGCGAGCCATTCGACGGGGCTGTTCCGTACCCGGGCGCGCCCCGACCGCCCTAGCGGTCCTCGGGGATCGCCTCCCACCACTGGCACCACCAGCTCGCGCCGACGAGGATGCGCAGCTTCGGGTGCCAGCAGTAGGACAGGTCGTTGTAGGGCTCGAGGTAGTAGCGGCAGTTCTCACAGCGCTCCTCGCCCGAGGGGTGGCCCCGCAGGACCGCGTTCTCGGCGAGGTGCCGCAGCTCGATCGACAGCTTCTCGTCGATCTCCTTCGGCTCCGGCTCGGGGATCACGTAATCGGACACGATCCACGAAGCTAGTTCGCCGTTTCCCCTCTCGGCGTCCTCCCGTCGCCCGCACCGCTCACCGCCTGCTGGCGGAGGCGGACCGGGACGTGCACGTACAGCGACCGGCGCTCCGGCGCGGCCGCGTGCGCCGGAGGCGGTTCGGGGAGCTCGTAGACGACGTCTCGCCGGTGGTCGGCGAGCTGACGCTCGGGGTCGTACACGCGGCTGAACTTCCAGATCATCCTCGCGAAGTTGGTCTGGCCGTGCGCAAGCTGGCGAGCCAGGATCCCCACCGTCTGGGCGAGCGCGGCGACGCCCAGGTGCTTGCGAGCGAGGATCGCCTGGGTCTTCACGAGCTCCTCGTAGAACCTCGGCAGCGGGAGCGTGGTCGGCAGCACCGCGTGCTGGATGTCGAAGAGCCGGTAGTCGCGCGTCGTGAGCCTGCGCGCCTCGCTGTGCCAGGTCTCCGTGCCAGGGTACGGGGTCTGGACCGTGAGGTGGACGATCTCGGGCATCGACACGGCCCAGTCGCGCACCGTGGCGAACCGCTTCTCGTCCCACGAGGGGTCCACGATGAGGTTCACGGCCACCTGGATCCCGAGGTCCCGAGCGATCCGCAGGGCGCGAGCGTTGACCTCGGTCGTGCTCCGCTTGCGGAACGCTTCGAGGCCCTCGTCGTCGATCGCCTCGATGCCGAGGAACATGTAGTTCAGGCCGAGCCGCTTCCAGTAGGCGAACACCTCGGGTTGGCGGACGAACACATCGGCACGGGTCTCGAGGTAGTACTGCTTCCTGATCCTGCGTCGCTCCACCTCGCGCCCGATCGCCATGCCGTGCTCGGGCTTGATGAACGCGACGTCGTCGACGAGGAACACGCCAGGCTCGCGGACCCGGGCGAGGTCCTCGGCCGCCGCCTCGGCGGAGAGCTGTCGGTAGCTGCGCCCGTAGAAGGTCCACGCGCTGCAGAACGAGCAGTCCCACGGGCAACCCCTCGAGAATTCGACGGACGCGCACGGGTCGAGGACGCCGATGAAGTACCTGCGGCGGCGCCCACCGAGGTCACGCGCCGGGAGGTGCTCGTCGAGGCTGTGGACCACCTCGGGCGGCGGCCCGACCGTGCCGTTCCCCACGGCTCCGGGCACCTTCTCGAGACCCCCGTCGACAAGCGCCCGGACGAGCGCGCTGGCGGACGGCTCCCCCTCGCCGCGCAGCACCGCGTCGATCGCTCCTGCGCCGTGCTCGAGCACGCGCTCGGCGACGAACGAGACGCTGTGGCCGCCAACGAACACCTTGCAGCGCGGTGCCACGGCCTTGGTCGCCTTTGCCAGGTCCACGACCTCGGGCACGTTCGCCAGGTAGTTCAGGCCGAGACCGACCGCGTCGGGGCGGAGCTCCTCGAGCGCCGCGAAGTAGTCCCGGTGCCCGTAGACCTGTAGGTCGAGCATCCGCACGTCGTGGCCGTCGGCTCGCAGCGCCGACGCGACCCGCTCGAGACCGAGCGGCTCGAGCCGCAGGTACAGCTCCGAGTACATGAGCACGCTCGGGTGGACCAAGAGGATGCGCACGCCGTACCCCTTTCGCCGGAGCCACCGACGCCTCCCGGCGCTCCGGCGCCGAGGAATGGTGGCGACCCTTCGTGGACCCTACCGTCGCGGGAGCCCGTTCCAGGCTTGTGCGCCCTGTCCTGTGTGCCTCGAGCCCTGTCTTGTGCGCCCCGTCTCGTGTGCCTTGCGGCACGAGGCGGGCGGCCCGAGCACCACCGACAGGCCGCGCGCTGCGTGGCTCAGCCCCTCGCGGCGGGCGGCCACTCCACCACCCACGAAGGCCGGCGCTTCTCGAGGAACGCTGCCATGCCCTCGCTCGCCTCCTCTGCGCCGAACAGGCGCTCGGAGAGCTCACCCGCGGCGTCGAGGGCTTCACCCCAGGGATGCGCGGCCAGCTCCGCCAGCCCCCTCGTCGCCGCGACCGCGCCCGGAGCGGAGCTGAGGAGCGAGGCGACCACCGCATCGACCCAGGCGTCCAGCTCGTCGGTGCCGACGGCGGCGGTCAGGACCCCGGCCGCCGCGGCCGCCGCGGCGTCGAACACGTCGCCGGTGAGCGCGTACCGCTCGAAGGCGCGCCGGGCCATCCGTCGCAGCGCGGGGACCGCGATGACCGCGGGCGCGACCCCGACCCGGACTTCGCTGAAGCCGAACGTCGCGTCCTGCGGCGCGACCGCCAGGTCGCAGGCGCACACGATCCCCATGCCCCCGGCGCGCACGTGGCCGTTCACCCTGGCGACGATCGGCTGGGGCATGCTCACGAGGACCGACAGCACCTCGGCCAGCGTCGCCGGCGGCTCGCCAGCCGGCGGGCGGAGCCGCTCTGCGAGGTCCACGCCCGAGCAGAACGTGGTACCGGTCCCGGTGAGGACGACGACCCGCACCCCGGGGTCGGCTCGAGCCTCGGCAAGCCCTGAGGCGAGCTCGGCGAGGAGAAG
>JAJYXS010000008.1 GCA_021801615.1 Actinomycetes bacterium | reverse complement strand
CGTGATCATCGGCACCGGCTGCGGCGGCCTCGCGCTCCTCGTCGGGATCGAGGCGACCTTCTGCATCCTGGGCGGGGCGTGGTTCGTCTCGTCGACCCCGGACCCGCTCCCGGTCACTCCCGCGATCGCGGCGCTCCGGCACGACACCCGCGGGCAGCTCGTGGCGATGGGCACATGCCCGTCCCTGCACTCCTTCCCCGACCTCGGGGTCATGCCCGACGTGAACGCCGCGTACGGCATCGACGAGCTCGTCGACTACGACCCGATCATGACGACCCAGTACTACGCGGCGCTCGGTGGGCTGCTCGGCACCTCCAAGACCCCTCCGGCGGGCGAGAACGCGCTCTTCTGCCCGGAGGTCTCCTCGGTGCGCACCGCCCGTTTCTTCGGCGCGGCCTACGTGCTCGAGCCACCGGGTGTGCCCGGGCCCAGAGGGACGAGGCTCGTCGCCAGGATCCGGGGAGAGGGGCTCTACGCCGTCCCCCGCTCGGGCCGCGCGACGCTCGTCACCCTCGCCCGGGGCACAGGCGGCAGCGAAGACGGCCGCTGGTCGAACGCCTGGGAGGGATCCCGCTCCGCGCCGCCGGCGGTCCAGCCCGCGCGCGAGTCTCTGGCGGGCACATGGACCGTGGAGGTCGACGCGCACGTCCGATCGCTCCTCGTGCTGCGCGTGACGGCGGTCCCGGGCTGGCACGCGACCCTCGGCGGTCGACCTCTCCGCCTGCACACCTACGACACACTCCTGCTCTCCGCGGTGGTGCCCCCGGGACGTCACGTCGTCGAGCTCGACTATGCACCCCGGCTCCTCGGCGTCGGGCTCGTCGTCGCGGCGGTGGCGGGCGCGCTTGTCGTCGCGACGCTCTCCTGGGCGTGGTGGGGACGCCGACGCGACCGCGAGGCGGCATCGACGCCTGACGGCCTCGCCGTCGCTTCGGCTCCTGACGCCACGTCGCGCGCGCCGGTCGCGTGAGCGTCGTGAGCCCCTCGAGCACGCCTGAGCCAGATCGAGCCCCCTGGTGTCCGGAGCATCGCCGGCAGCTCTGCCATGACGAGGTCGCGGTGCTCGAGCGCGAGGTAGTGGTTCCACAGCACGATCTCGAACGCGTCGTTGAACAGCAAGAACGCGTGGAGGAGGTAGGCCTCGTTCCACGCGCGACCGGCCTCCACCCAGTGGTGCAGGTACTCGAACGGCCAGAAGACGTCGTGGACGTGGACGTGCACGCCGCCGGCGAGGACCGGGAGGACGTTCGTGTAGAGGTGCTGGACGTCGCTGCCGGTCTTCAGCACATGGGAGCAATCGAGGAACAGCACGTCGCCAGAGCCCAGCGCGCGGAACCGCTCCAACGGCACGGACTGCACCGGTTGCGCGAGCACCTCGACCCGGTCGCCCGGGCGGATGACCTGGCGAAGCAGCTCGGGATGGGGCTCGATGGCCGACAGCTCCATCGAGCCCTTCAGGTACCGCTCGTTCGTGTCGAGCGCGAGAGCGGTCGTGTAGCCGCTGCCCACCTCGAGGTAGTGGCTCGGGCGGAGGTGGCGCAGCATCGCCTGGAGCATCGACGCGTCGCCGATCCCGTAGTTCGGGTTGTCCACGCCGTACCGGGAGGAGGTGCCCGGGATGGCCGGCAGGGGCGCCTCCCGGGCGAGGGCCGCGAGCGTGCCGAACAGCTCCACCTGGGCCTCGACGCGCAGGTCGATCCCCGGGAGGTCCCGTTCGGAGCCGAAGAGCCGGTCGGCCTGCGCCTCGATGTCGGCGAGGTCCGGGACGGGCGAGTAGAAGTGCCCCGGCGGATAGCACGTGAGGAACGGCACGACGGTCGGCGGCACGACAAGGGAAGGCGGAGGCTCGGGCGAAGCGGGCGGAGCCGGCGAAGCGGGCGGCTCGGGAGGCCCCGGAGGCCCGGGCGGTTCGAGCGGAGCCGGCGGCTCGGGAGGCCTGGGAGGCCCGGGCGGCCCGCTCTCCTTCGAAGGTGCCTCGACGCGCCGGGCGAGCGCCGAGTCCAGGCCGATGAGCAGCTCGCCGAGGCGCCGGAGCAGCGCGCGCCGGGCGAGCGCCGCGCCGAGACGGCGTAGGAGGCAGGACGCGCGCACCGGGTCATCGTCGCGCGTCGCCGGCGGGGGCAGCGCGGCCCCCTCACCGGCCTCGGCGCACGGCGGTAGCGTCGGCCCCGTGCCGTCGCCGACCGATGCCCTCGGCGCCGATGAACCGATGAACGGCCTGCTCCTGCCCGACGGTGTCGCCCCCGGGCCCGACGTCGTGCGCGCGTTCGGCCACTACCTCGAGCGGACCCTCCGCGAGGCGGGCGCCGGGCGTGCCGAGCTCCTCTGGCACCCCCTCGCGACGCCGTCGTCGGCGAGCGCGGTGACGGTCAGGGTGGGGAGGAGCGCGGCGTGGTGGGACGAGCTGTGCGCGCGCCGCGCGCACGCGCACGTCGCGTTCCGCGGGATCGCAGGGCGCGGCCTGCCCGGGGCGGCGCGCAGGGTGCCCCTCACGATCTTCGACCGCTGGGACCCCTCAGCAGTCGAGCCCACGCCCGCGGAGTTCGACGTCCTCGCGGTCGTCACGACCTTCAACGAAGCAGACGTCGTCGGGGACCTCCTCTCGCGCCTGCGCGACGACGAGATCCGCGTGCACCTCGTGGACAACTGGTCGACCGACGCCACCTTCGCCATCGCGACGAGCCGAGCTGCACACGACGAAGGGATCACCGTCGAGCGGTTCCCCGAGAGCTCGCCACCCCGCTACTTCGAGCTGGAAAAGCTGCTCGGGCGAGTGGAGGAGATCGCGCACGCCTCGGGCGCGGACTGGGTGGTGAACCACGACGCCGACGAGGTCCGCCAATCACCCTGGCCGGGGGTGTCGCTGCGACGCGCCCTTTGGTGCGTCGAGCGGTTCGGGTTCAACTGCGTCGACCACGTCGTCATGAACTTCCGGCCGGTCGACGACCGCTGGGGGGGAGCAGGCCGCCTGGAGGAGTCGTTCTGCTGGTTCGAGTTCGGCGACCACCACGCCGCCTTCCGCCAGCAGAAGGCGTGGAAACCGCAACCCGAGCCGGTCCGGTTCGCCTCCTCGGGCGGCCACGACGCGGAGTTCCCGGGCCGGCGAGTCTTCCCGTACCGGTTCCTGCTCCGTCACTACCCCATCCGCTCGAGCGACCACGGCCGGCGCAAGGTGCTCACCGAGCGCAAGAGCCGCTTCAGCCCCGAAGAGCGGGAGAAGGGCTGGCACGTCCACTACGACCACTTCTCCGAGACCTCGGAGTTCCTGTGGAGCCCCGGGTCGCTGCACCGCTTCACGACGCTCGAGGAGCTCGACCGGCACCTCCTCGTCGAGCGGCTGAGCGCGGCGGCGCTCCCTGCGAACCCCTTCCCCGGAGAGCGCCTCGGCGCGCCGGGCTAACCTCCCTGCGATGCGCGAACCCGACGTGTCGGGGGGGAGCCTCTCGCTTCGCGTCCAGACGGTCCTCTACGAGGTCGCACCGAGCGACGTCGTGCGCTTCGCGGCCGGCGTCTCGGCGGCGTGCGCCTACGCGCTCGGCACCGGCGCGATCGCCTCGGCCGAGCTCGCGATCGGCGACAGCTCGCCGGAGCCGACGGCCCGGCGAGCCGAGGAGCTCCTTGCCCCAGGCCCACACCCCTTCGCGCGCGTCACCTACCTCCACTACGGCGCGAACCTCGGCTCGGCGGGAGGCCAGAACCGGCTCTTCGAGGACGCCGCCGCGGACGCCGTCCTCGTGACGAACCCGGACACCTACGCCTCCCCGCACCTCGTCGCCGAGCTCGTGGCCGGGCTCGCCGAGCCGGACGTCGGGATCGTCGAGGCCCGCCAGCTCCCGCTCGAGCACCCGAAAGCCCACGACCCTGCGACCGGCGACGTGAGCTGGGCGTCGGGCTCCTGCTTCCTCGTGCGCCGCGCCGTCCTGCAGGCCATCGGCGGCTTCGACGCGGACCTCTTCTTCCTCCATGGCGACGACGTCGACTTCTCCTGGCGGGCGCGGCTCGCCGGATGGCGGGTCGTCCACCGTCCGTCCGCGCGGGTGTTCCACGACAAGCGGCTCGACGACACGGGCGTGATCCGTGCGGGCGAGCGGGAGCTCGAGCAGTCGGCGATGGCGAGCGTGCTGCTCCCCTGGCGCTACAGCCGCCAGGACCTGGCGCTCGAACGACTGGCGAGCCTCGAGGCCGCCCCCGACGAGCTCTCGCGCGCGGTCGCGGCAGAGCTGCGAGCCCGCGTCGAGGCCGGGGGCATGCCGGAGCCCATCGACCCCGAGCACCGGGTCGGAGAGTTCGTCGGCGACGACTACGCGCTCCACCGGTTCTCCTACGCCGATCCGTGAGCGTGCCCGCGGCTGCTCGACGGGCACTGCTCGAGCTCCTGCGGCGGCGTCGGTGCGCTCCGGGCTGGGTCGTGGTCGACCTCGCCTCCGACGACGACGAGCTGGCAGGCGCGCTGCAGGACGCGGGGTTCACGCCCCTCGGGCTCGCCTCCGACGAGACGAGCGCGCAGCGCCTCGCCTCCCTCGGAGCCCACGTCGTGGAGGGGGACCTCTCCGCGCCGGACGCCGTCTTCGAGGACACGCTCGGCGCCATCGCCGGGCGTCGCGTGGCGGCGGTGTGGCTCGGCGACCTGCCGGCGAGGGTGCCCGACATGGCGGGTCTCGCCCGCTCGGCGCACTGGTTCTGCGAGCAGACCGGTGCCGCGCTCGCGCTGTGCGTGCCGAACGTCACCCACCTCGACGTCGCGACGAAGCTGCTCCTCGGGCGTTGGGAGCCCCGCCGGGGCAGTGTGCTCGACGACGCGCACGTCCGGCACTTCTCGCCCGCCTCGCTGCGGTCGACGATGGCGCTGCTCGGCTGGGCCGAGATCGACGCCGAGGACGTCGAGCGCGCGGTGTCCGGCCAGCACTTCCCCGCGGACTCGGTGCCGCTGCAGCGGACGACGCCGGTGGGCGCCGAGCTCGTCGCGCTGCGCGAGATGGCCGGGCCCGGCGCGTACGACGAGCAGCTCGTGCGGCTCTACGAGGCGGTCGTGCCCGAGCCTCCGAAGGTGGACCGCCCGCCGACCGAGGCCCCTTTCCTGACGGTGCTCGTGAGGACCCAGGGAAAGCGCCCCGAGACGCTGCAGGAGACCCTGCTGTGCCTCGCGGCACAGCGCTGCGCCGACTTCGAGGTGCTCGTCGTGGTCCACGACCCCGAGCCCGGTGCGACCCGGTGGGTCGAAGACCTCGTCGCCGAGTTCCATCCGTCCTTCTCCGACCGGGTGCGGGTCGTAGAGGTGCGCGGGGGCGGGCGGTGCCGCCCCCTGAACGTAGGGGCCCGCCAAGCGCGCGGCCGTTACCTCGCCACCCTCGACGACGACGACCTCGTCTTCGCCCACTGGGTCGAGGCGCTGAGCGCCGCAGCCGAGCGGGCCCCGGGTCACGCGCTGCACGTGGGGGTCGCGACCCAGCAGATCTCGAGGACGCCGGGCACCTCGGCCGGCGACGTCGGCTACGCGGTCACGAGCAGGCCACGCGTCGACTACCCCCTCGCCTTCGACTTCGTCGAGCACCTGCGCGACAACTTCACGCCGAACAACGGCTACGCGGTCCCGCGCTCGGTCGTGGCCGAGCTCGGCCTGGAGTGGGACGAGTCCCTCCCGGTGCTCGAGGACTGGGACCACCTCCTCCGTTCCGCCGCGATCTGCGGCGTGGCCGAGGCACCGACCGTCGCGGCGATGCTGAGGGTCTGGGCGAACGCCGAGAATTCGAAGACCGTCCACCCTCCGGAGGTCTGGGACGAGACGAGACGCCGGATCGTCGCCCGCCAGGACGCCGCGCCGCTCCTCCTCGACACCGGCTACGTGTCGAAGCTGCGCGCGCTGCTGCTCCGCCTCGAGGAGATCCCCGAGCTCGAGCTCGAGCTCGAGCAGCGCACGCAGGAGACCGGCCAGCTGCGCGACGAGATCGCCCGGCTCACCGCAGAGGCCGCGGGGCTGGCGGGCGAGGGCGCCCAGCTGAGGGCCACGATCGACCAGATGACCGCCGAGGCCGGCCAGCTGCGCGACGAGATCGCCCGGCTCACCGCAGAGGCCGCGGGGCTGGCGGGCGAGGGCGCCCAGCTGAGGGCCACGATCGACCAGATGACCGCCGAGGCCGGCCAGCTGCGCGACGAGATCGCCCGGCTCACCGCAGAGGCCGCGGGGCTGGCGGGCGGGGGCGCCCAGCTAGATCGGACGATCGACCAGATGACCGCCGAGGCCGGCCGGCTTCGAGGAGAGCTTGCAGCGTCAGAAGCGCGGCGCCGGATCGCCGACGAGGCGGTGGACGCGCTCCGGGTCGCACGTGCGGACCTCCAGGCGCAGCTCGACGCCGTGCTCTCGTCGCGCAGCTGGCGCCTCACCGAGGTGCTCCGCAAGGGCGGCGGTGCGGCCCGGCGGTCGCTCACGGCCGCAAAGAGGCGCCTGGGCGTCGCCGAGCGCGAGCGGCGCTAGGCGTCGCCGAGCCAGTCCTCCACGAGGCCGCCGCCTGGCGCGTGACGGAAGAGCGGGATCGCGCCGAGCGCGCGCACGAGCTGTGCGTCGGGACCCAACGCGCGGCGCCACTGCTCGCCCTCGGTGAGGAACGCGCCGACCACGACCGGCTCGGCCCCTACGCGCCGGAGCAGGCGCAGCGACGCCCGGAGCGACGCCCCGGTCGACACCACGTCGTCGACGACGGCCACCCGGCGGCCTCTCACCGCGTCGACCCGCTCCGGGTCCAGGCGCAGCGCCTGTGTGGCTCCGGTCGTGATGGACCGGACCGGCTCGACCCAGGTGTCCCCGAGATGGATCTTCGGCGTCTTGTGGAGGATGACGTAGTCGTCGAGCCCGAGGGCCCGAGTGACCTCGATGGCGAGCGGGATCCCCATCGTCGCCACGGAGACCACGACCTCTGGGTGCGTGTCGCGCAGGCGGTCGGCGAGCTCCTTGCCCGCCCGCTCGGAGAAGGCCACCCCGTGGTCGACGCAGACGAGCAACGCGATGGTGACGTCGGGCGCCACCTGCACGAGCGGCAGGTCGACCGTCTGCGAGCCGACGGTGGTCCGATAGGTGCGCCCGGTGATGGCCAGATGGTGGCCGACCCCGGGCCGACGGCGCAAGCCCGACAGCGCAAGCCCGGCGGCGCAAGCCCGGCGCAAGCCCGGCGGCCGAGCAGGTCGGCTCAGCGCGGCGCGGACATGAGCTCGGCGAAGCGGCGCGTGTCGACGTTGCCGCCCGACAGCACGACGCCCACGCGCCGGGCTCCCGGGACGACCTCGTCGACGCGCCCGCTCAGGAGCGCGGCGAGGCCGACCGCCCCGCTCGGCTCGACGACGAGCTTCAGCCGGTCGAACGCGAAGCGCATGGCGTCGAGGATCTCCGGATCGCTCACCACGGTGACGCCGTGGAGGAGCCGGCGATTGATCGAGAAGGTGAGCTCGCCAGGGATCTCGGCCGCCAGACCGTCCGCGATCGTGCGGGGCACCGGGATCCGCACCCGTCTCCCCGCCTCGAAGGACCGCTTCGTGTCGTCGCCCGCCTCGGGCTCGACGCCGACCACCCGGATGCCCGGGCTGAGCGCGGTCGCGATCGTCGCCGAGCCTGCGATCAGCCCTCCCCCGCCGACCGGGACGACGAGCGTGTCGAGGTCGCCGGCGTCCTCCAGGAGCTCGAGCGCGGCGGTCCCCTGGCCCGCGATCACGTGGGGGTGGTCGTAGGGGGGGAGGAGCGCCATGCCTCGCTCCTCGGCGAGCCGCTCGCAGATCGCCACCCGGTCTGCGGCGTAGCGGTCGTAGGGCACGATCTCGGCGCCGTACGCGGCCGCGGCGTCGGCCTTCGAGCGCGGGGCGTCCTCGGGCATGACCACCGCCGCCCGGGCACCGAGCTCGCGTGCCGCGAGCGCCACCGCCTGGCCGTGGTTGCCCGAGGAGTAGGTGACGATCCCCGAGGCGAGCATCTCGGCTGGCAGGCGGGAGGCCGCGTTGAACGCGCCGCGGAATTTGAAGGCGCCCGCTCGTTGGAGCTGCTCGCACTTGAGCAGGACCGTCCGGCCGACGAGGCCGTCGAGGGTACGCGACCGCACCACCGGCGTGCGGTGCGCGACGCCACGGAGACGGGCCGCGGCGTCGCGGACGTCGCCTGCGGTCACCGGAGGAGCGCTCGTCGGCACGTCTCGATGTCTAGCCGTTCGGCGCGACCTCCGCGAGCGTGGCCGCCCCGCCTGGCGGCCCAGGACCCCGCCGGGGCCGACGGCTGGCGTACCGAGCACGAACGTGCTGTGATGGGTCCACAAGTGCGCTGCTGGGCTCACGGCCCCCTGGTCCGCCAGGGGGCCGTCGCCCGTTCTCGTGACCTCGAAGCGGCAGCCGACCGTGCGCGGCGGACCTGCCAGGATGACCACGTGGTCGACCCGCTCCTCGCCCCGCGCCCCATGGTCTCGCCGGCGCTCGCCGCCGCGTTGCTCGCCGACGTCTACCGCATCACCGGCACGCTGACCGAGCTGCACGGAGAACGCGACCTGAACTTCCGCGTCGAGGCGACCGACGGGCGCCGTTACCTCCTGAAGGTCCACCACCCCGAGGACTCAGGAGAGGTGGTCGAGATGCGCACGCTCGCGATCGCCCACGCCCGGCGCGTCGATGCCGGCCTGCCGGTCCCCGAGGTGGTGCCGACGCCGACGGGGGCCGTCCGAGCGGCGATCGCCGGGGCCGACGGCCGCATCGCGGCGGTCCGGGTCTTCGGGTTCCTCGAGGGCACCCATCCGAAGACCGAGCGGCTCGACGCCGACGCGCTCTTCGGCTGGGGGCAGGTCACGGCCCGCCTCGGCCGTGCGCTGCGCGGCTTCTTCCACCCGGCCGCCGGCTACCGGATCCAGTGGGACGTCCGGCACACCGGATCGCTGCGGGACCGCCTCGAGCTGCTCTCCTTGGAGGCGAGGAGGCTCGTCGAGCCCATGATCGACCGCTTCGACGCGCACGTCGCCCCGCGCTTCGAGACCCTTCGCGCACAGGTCGTCCACAACGACATGAACCCTCGCAACCTCCTCGTCGACGCCCGTGGGAGGATCGCCGGCATCACCGACTTCGGCGACATGACCCACACCGCGCTGGTCTGCGACCTCGCCGTCGCGATCGCCGAGGTCCTCGTCGGCCGCCACGACGGCTTCGAGGCGGCGCTGCCCATGATCTCCGGCTACTGCGCCACGACGCCGCTCGAGGACGAAGAGGCGGCGATGCTCCTAGACCTCGTCGCCGCGCGGGCAGCCACCGACGTCGTCGTGACGACGTGGCGACGGCTCCACCACCCCCACGCCGACGAGCTCCCGGACGCGTCGCTCGCGCTCCTCGGACGCATCGAACGCGAGGGTGCCGGCGTGCTCGGCGTCCGCCTCGCCGAGCACGCACGACGTGCCTCGTCGGGACCTTCCCCGACCGCGCCCTCCTACCGAGCCCGCCCGACGAGCGAGCTGCGACGGGCCAGGTCGCGCGTGCTCGGCTCACTCGAGCTCAGCTACGACGAGCCCCTCCACCTCGTGCATGCCCAGGGCGTCCACGTCTTCGATGCCGAGGGCCGGCGCTACCTCGACGCGTACAACAACGTCCCGGTCGCCGGCCACAGCCATCCGGCCGTGGCCGCCGCGATCGCCGCCCAGAGCCGCCTGCTCGTCACGAACACCCGCTACCTCCACGAGTCGAGCGTCGAGCTGGCCGAGCAGCTGCTCGCACGCGCACCGGACGGGCTGGAGCGGGCCATCTTCGTGAGCTCCGGCAGCGAGGCGAACGACGTCGCCTGGCGCATCGCGCGGCTCGCGACGGGCCACGACGGAGCGCTCGTCACGCGCCACGCCTACCACGGGATGACCGAGGCGACCGCAGACCTCTCGCCAGAGGAGTGGCCGGAAGGGTTCGCCCCGGCGCACATCGGCCTGCTGGAGCCCCCGGGCCGTCCGGGCAAGCCTGCAGACGCCGTGGGGCGGCTCGCGGCGGCCGGGCATGCGCCCGCGGCCCTCTACGCGGACCCCGCGTTCACGAGCGACGGCATCCTGGGCCCGGCCTCCGACTGGCTCGCCGACGCGGTCGA
>JAJYXS010000019.1 GCA_021801615.1 Actinomycetes bacterium | reverse complement strand
CCCACGCTCGAGCGGCGACCCGCCCGCTCGGCACCCCGCGCCCGCTCGGCACGCCGCGCTCGAGCGGCGACCCGGCCGATCGGCACCCCACGCCCGATCGGCACCCCACGCCCGATCGGCGACCCGGCCACTGACGTGCGTCCGCAGCGCTGCACGTGCGTTCAGCGCTGCGTGCGACCGCCCCTTCCAGAGGCCCCGCGCCGCGCCGGTGGGCGCGACGTCGCACGCCGGGAGCCACCGAGGCGCGCGAGACGCGCGACGAGGACCTCGAGGACCAGCGCGGGCGGCAACGCCGTCTGCCCCTTCACGTCGAGATCGGCACCGGCGACGAGCGTCACCGCCTGCCCGATGCGCTCGCTCCCGAGCTCACGTGCCCGCTCGAGCGCCTTTCTGGCCGTGAACGGGCTCCTCGCCCCGAGCAGCGACGCGGCGTCGTCGACCGAGACGACCCCGGCCCCGTCGAGCCGGAGCATGTCCGAGAAGTGCCCGTGCAGCGTGGCGATCACCGCCGGCGCCTGGCGGCCCGCTGCGAGCAGGCGGTGGAGCGCGCGCAAAGCGCCGGCGACGTCGCCAGCGTCGATCGCGTCGGTGAGCTCCCATGGCGGCACGACCCCGGCTTCCCCGAGGAACGGCTCGAGCGCGGCCTCGCTCACCGAGGCGCCGGCGCCGTAGGCGGCGGCGAGCGAGGCCATGACCCCTTCCAACCGGCCGAGCTCCTCGCCGAGGTGCTCTTCGAGCCTGCGCGCCGCGAGGGCGTCGAGCTTCACGGGCGCGTGCCGGAGCTGCTCGGCCAGCCATCGGCCCCGGTCGCGACCGCGGCCTGCGCTCGCGTCGACGACCTCGCCGCTGGCCGTCGCCATCTTGACCAGGCCCGCGGGGATCGCCCCGCCGCCGGAGACGAGCACGAGGTGCACGGAAGGGAGCGGGTGCTCGAGCGTCTCTGCGAGCCGCGCCGCGTCGCCGGCGGTCAGCCGGCCCGCGTCGCGCACGACCACGACTCTGCGGTCCACCAGGAACGGGGGGGTCGTGCAGGCATCCACGATCGCCGCGGCGTCCAGCTCGTCCCCCGCGCCGTGCTCTTCGACCACGAGCGAGGGGTCGAGGTCGCCGACGAGCCGTGCGAGGAGCGCCCTGGTCGCCTGCGCGACGAGCGCGGGGTCGTCGCCGCGCACCAGGTGCACGAGCGCCTCGGACCGCCCGGCGGCCCGCGCCGGCGTCACCGGGCCCGGCGCGGCGGCACCGGCTCACCTCCGCGTGCCTCGAGCAGCGCGGCCAGCGCGTCGCGCACGCGCACGGTGCCTGCCACGTCGTGGACGCGCACGATCCGGCAGCCCCCCGTGATCCCGAGCGCTGCCGCGGAGAGCGACGCCGCGGCGCGCTCGGTGAGCTCGAGGCCGAGCAGCACCCCGAGGAAGGTCTTGTTCGACGCCGACAGCAGCAGCGGGTGCCCGAGGCCCGCGAGCACGTGGGATGCTCGCAGCAAGGTGAGCGACTGGCTGGCCGTCTTGCCGAGGTCGAGCCCCGCGTCGAGCACGACCCTCTCGCTCGGCAACCCCGCAGCCATTGCTCGCTCGGCGCGCGCTGCGAGAAAGCCCGCGACCGTGGCGACGACGTCGACGTAGGAAGGCTCGGGGTCCGGGATCCGCGGCGCGAGCCGGATGTGGGTCGCCACGACCGACGCTCCCGCGTCGGCTGCGACGCGCAGGTAGTCGGGGTCGGCGAACCCGCTGATGTCGTTGCCGACGACCGCGCCGGCGCCGAACGACGCCTCCGCGACGCTCGCGCGCCAGGTGTCGACCGACACCGGAACGTCGAAGCGGGCGGTCAGGGCCTCGACCGCAGGCACGACTCGCTCCAGCTCCTCCGCCTCGGTGACCTCCGGCCCGGGACCGGCCTTGACGCCGCCCACGTCGAGGACGTCCGCTCCCTCGGCGACGAGCTGCTCTGCCCGTGCCAGCAACGTGTCGAGCCTGAAGGTGGCACCCCGGTCGTAGAAGGAGTCGGGGGTCCGGTTCAAGATGCCCATCACGAGCGCCCGGTGCTGCACGTCGTACCGGCGGTCCCCCAGCGCCAGGTGGCGGACCGAGCGGCCGGCGCCGGGGGCGCCGGCGCCACGGGGGGCGCACCTCGCGAGGGCACCGCCAGCCTGGGTGGGACCCGCGTCCACGCAGGCGACCATACCCAAGGCGCGTGCCGAAGGCACGTGCCGAAGGCACGGCGCTGCGAGCCGCCCGATTTTTTTCTTGCAACAGCGAGCACAAAGGCGTAGAATCATTCCAGGTGCGCTCGTACAGGCGCCGACGAAAGGGCAAACCCACCGCGAGGTGGGGACGCAAAGTCACGGGGCTCCCTGAGCTAGCCGGATCGCCGAACCGGGCGCAATCAGCGCACCGTTTTCGTGACGTCTCCCGGATGGCTCTTCGAGCCGAAGAGAAGGGAACGTCACCGATGGGAGACAGCACCAGCCGCAGTCCTCGCGGTGGGGGTCGCTGCTCGGCCTTTGCTTGGTCTGCCCGTCGTCGGCTGCTCGTGCACAGGTCGCGCGCGGCGCGTTCCCGGCGAGGTCGCCTCAGGGGATAGGGAGCCGAGCGGCGGAGCCCCCCGCCCCCCGCCAGGGGGCTCCGCCGCTGCCGGAGCGAAGGCCGCCCAGCGAGGAGACCGCCTCCTCCAAGAGCTCGTCGACGTGGCGGCAGTCGGCCGGCTCCGCCATCAGGTGGACGGCGCGAACCGCTCCCTGCCCCCCGAGCGCAGCGTTCGCCGCCGACGCGAGCCGCTGCTCGACGCCCTCGCCTCCCGCCGCCGGCAAGATCGCAACGGCGGCCGCGAGCAGGTTCGAGTCGATGCGGGCCAGCACGTCGGAGGACCGGAGCTGCGAGCGCAGCGCGCGGGCCACGACCGGCGTCGTGCTCACGTCGGGCACCTCCACGACCACCAGCGCGAGCGCACCGGTCGCGCCCGGCGCACGGGGCTCGGGACCGAGCATCCGCGCCGCCCTGCTGAAGAACCTCCCGAGACCCGGCAGCCCGGTCACCGGATCCCGCTCCGTCCACCACAGCGCGCGCGGCACCCCGCCGGAAAGCCCTGACGGCGCTGCTCCTCCGCCCTCCGGAGCGCTCCCGGGCGCTTCGGGCCCCCGACGTTCGGGCCGGTCATGGGGGCGGTCGTCGGGGCACGCCGGTGGCTCGGCGCCCGACGCCGGCGGCTCGTCGAGCCGCTGCATCGCCTCCAGGTGGCGGGCGAGGCGCCGCCCAAGGCGCTCGAGGACGTCGAGCTGCCCGGGTTCGAACCTGCGACCGGCCTCGGCGACGACGCCGATCATGCTCGGACCGACGACATGGTCGCGCAGCGGCGCCACCGCCAGGCTGAGGGCGCGCCCGATGCGGACGCTCCGGACGAGCACGTCCGCGTGCGTGAGCTCGGGGTCCGCCGACACCTCGCGGACGAGTCCTTCGAGCTCCTCGCGCGACAAGCCCTCCGGGGAGCCGGCAGCCGGGATGGAGACGACCTGGGGAGGTGGCCCGTCGCCGAGGAACGCGGCGAACGCCACGTCCGCGACCACGTCCTGTCGCGCGACCCGCAGCAGGTTCTCGACGGACGACGTTGCGACGTGCACGGCACGCGCGCCGTCAAGCCGTCAGACGCCGGGCGAGCGCGCGATCACGCTTGTGGCGGTACATCGCGCGGTCCGCTCTGGCCAGGAGCGCGTCTGGGCTGACGTCCCCTCTGTCCGTGCTCACCCAACCGATCGAGGCGCCGACGTCGAAGACGAGGCCCCGCACCGTGAACGGCGCGGACAGCACCTTGCGAAGCCTCGAGACGACGAGGTCGCTGTCGACCGGCCGCTCCGCCGTCTCGTGTGCGATGACGAACTCGTCGCCGCCGAGGCGCGCCACGACGTCGTCGCCCCGTACCGCTCCGCGAAGGCGGCGGGCGAAGGCTGCGAGCAGCTCGTCGCCCATGTCGTGGCCGTGCTCGTCGTTGATGCGCTTGAAGTCGTCGAGGTCCATGTAGACGAGCGCCACCGAGCCCCCGCGCCGGGCGAGCCCCTGGAGCATTCGCCGCAGCTCTTCGAGCAGGAGGTAGCGGTTGGCGAGACCGGTCAGTGGGTCGTAGAGCGCGTACTGGGTGAGGCGCTGCTGCTCCATCCACTCCGCGGTCGTGTCGCGCATGACCACCAGCACGCCGCGTCCGTGACCGACCGGGAACGGCTTCGCCGAGATCTCGACGCGGCGCCGACCCCGGCCCTCGCCCTCCTCCCCGATCTCGAGGAGCGCACTCCTCGCGACGCCGTCTTCGAGAACGAGCAGCGCAGGATGGCGATCGTAGACCAGTCCCTCGTCGTCCTCGTGCCTGAGCCCGCTCGTCGCCGGGAGCGGCGAGCCGATCAGGGTGCGGCCCGGCGGGAGCCCGTGCATCGCGTCGGCCGACCGGTTCGAGAGCACCACCGTGCCCTGCGCGTCCAGGCAGACGATGCCGTCGTCCAGGCTCGCGACCAGCTCGGCCGCGTCCAGCTGCACCGGGGCGCGGTCGGGGACGCCGCCGGGCGGCCCGGGCGGCCCAGGCGGCCCGGACGGCACCGTGGCGAACGCCGGTCCGACCGGACCAGGGACCCCCGGCGGCGTCGCGCCCGGCGGGGCGTCGGCCTCGGTCGGGAGCAGACGGGCGAGCTCGGACGCCAGCCGCGCGAGCGCTGCCCGCTGGTGACCGTCGGGCTCGGGCAGCCACGTGTCGACCACTCCGAGGAGCCCGAGCTCGAGCTCGCCGCGCCACACCGGCATCACCACGCACGCGAGCGACCGGTCCGCAGCGCCCGCCTCTGTGGAGACCTCCGCGTTCCAAAAGAGGTCACGGCCCCGGGCGGCCGGGTGCGAGAGGCAGTTGCGCGCGAGCACCTCGATGCGCCGCGAGCCGTCATCGGGCGGCATCGTGTCGGACACGACCTTCTGCACGGCACCTGTCATGCTCACCACGAACGCGCCCAGGCCGAGGCAGACGTCGAGCGCGGCGCGAAGCTCCTCTTCGATCGAACTGCGCTCGCTCACTGCAGCTTTCCTCACCTCCGCCGCCACGGCGCAACCGTAGCGCACGGTTCGAGCGGACTTTGGTCCGATTCGACCGGATCAGCATGTGCCTTCTCCGTGCCATACACGATGGCAACCGGACGGCAGCTCGACAAGCTGCGGCGGCACAATTCGCGCTCAACATGTTCACAACGAGCTGCACCCGGGTCTTTCGCGCCACGGGGACCGCCCGCGGAGCGCTGCCACGTCGATCCCGGTCTCGGCGTGATCGCGCCCTCCGAGCTGACGTGCAGCCGCTCCGCCCTGCTCACCGGCCCGGTCGCCACGTCGATCGCGCGCTCCGCCCGACGCGCACGCCTGGAATGCGGCTGCGTGCTCATCTGCCTCCCGCCTCCTACGGCATGCGCCTATTTGCACGAGTATCACCCCCATTGACCCGTGGGCCCTCTAGACTCCAGTGGAAATGGCGCCATCGGTCGAGACCGCCGAGCGACATCCCCGAGCGAAGTGAGCTGCCCAGACGATGAGGAAGGAGATGTGGCCTATGAACGAGGCAGTCTTCTCCGCGCGCCTTTCTAGAGACGATATGTGCGCCCTCGCGACATTGCTCGCCCATACATCCGAAGGGGTCGAGCTCGCCTACCGGATCCTGGACGACGTGGTGGCGCGTCACGGGCTCGACGACGCCCATCTCGTCTTGCGCCCGGAACTGCTCGGGCCGCAGATCTTCCGGCGGTCGAGGCTCGCGGTGGCGACCGAGGCAGTCGCTGACCTGCTGTCCCGTCCGATCGGCCTCTACACGGTGCCGGACGTCGTCGAGCCGGCGACCAGGACCGCGCTGGCAAGGATCTGCAACGTGGCGCTGACAGCCAGCGCGGCCCGGCTCCATGCCGCGATGGGACCCACCTCCAATCTGGCCGGCCGGGCGGCCATCCAGGCGGCGCTCGCCCGAGCCGTCGCCCGCAGCGCCCGTTACGGCTGGGCGTGCACGGCGGTGCTCTTGACCACCACGGGCGAAGAAAGCTCCGCCGACCGCTGGACGGCACTGTGCCGGGCACTTCGCCAAGCCCTGCGCACGGGGGACGAGGCCGGTGTCGCCGGCGCTGGCCGAGCCATGGCCATCTTGGCCGACACCGGCTCCGACGTGGTCCGGCCGTTCGTCGCGCGGGTGCGCGCCGCGCTGACCGCGGCTGGCGCAGACGGGATCGACCTGATGGCCTCGACGGCGAGCGCTCCCGACGAGACGGTGGATCCGGCCGAATTGTGGGCGCTCGCTTCGGAGCGTCTGAACGAGATCTGCGGTCCCGCGCCCGGCGACACCGTTGCCGACGTGTCGGCACTGGAGCTGGAGCTGCGAGCGCTGCCCGGGGTGCTCGGGGTCGGCACCGCTCCCCGGAGCGCAGACGGAATGCTCACCGTCACGGTGGTGGTGGACGCGGGCTCCGATACGAATGCCGAGCGCGTCGCGCAACTGGTGTCGGAGCGGGTCGCTCACGCGAACGCCACCGTGGTCACCAGCGCGCCGCAGATGCCTGGAGGGACGGGACCTGTGCCGGCCACTGGCCCCATCCTCCTCGCCAATGGCCACCGCAACCGGGCGGAAGGCGCCGCGTCGGCGTCGGCGCAGCTGTCAGCGAACGCGCCGCGCGCCGCGCTGGGGACCGACCGGGTGAACCTGCTGTCCGCCTCCTTCGATCCCGACTCGGGGGTCAGCGAGGTACACCTGGGCCGTGACGCCGCGAGGGGGACCGGCAGGGCGTCGGCGGGCCCGCTGGCCGGAGGGGCTCAGGCGACGTTGACTGCCCTGGCAGACCTCGGGACAGATGTCCCGTTCTACCTGATCTCGGCGGAACGGGTTCGCAGCATCCCAGGTGAGCCGGTCGCGGTCGTCTTGACCCCCCGGCGGTCCCAGGGAGACGCCCCGCGAGCCCCGCTCGGAGAGCGAATTGGCGTCGCCACCGGACGCGAGGACGTCGAGGCGGCAGCCCGGGCGACGCTCGGTGCCCTCAACCGGTTGCTGGCGCCGATGGCGTCACAGAGCGCACCCGGCGAGCCGCACAAGTGACGACCAAGATCCCGTTCCGCTACGGCGCCTCCTTCGTCGACAAGGCGACGGGCCTTCGCGTCGAAGCCCATCATCCGGCCAGCCGACCGGACCTCTGGGCGGCCTACCTCGAGGGCGCAGCCGCGGCGTTCGGCAGGCACGGCATCGACACCCTCATAGACCGTCAGAAGCTCCAGCACGGTGACGGCGTGTCCCTGTTCTTCGTCGGGATCGACGACGAAGGCCGCGTCGTTGCCGGTGTGCGCTGCCACGGTCCCCTCGATGATCCCGAGGCCGCCCAGGCCCTGGCCGAGATGGGCGGCTCCAGCGAGATCGAGCAGCTCAGGGCGGCGGTCGGGAACAGGGCGCCCTTCGGCATCATCGAGATCAAGGGAGCCTGGAGAGCCAGCGGTCACCGCGGCTTCTTCGACATCGTTCCCCGATGCTGCGTCCTCTCGGCGGAATGGCTCGGCGCAGAGCTGACCCTGATGGCAGTCGCCGACCGCTGGGGCCCCGCGCTCGTCCGCTATGGCGGCGTGATGATGGGAAGCGAAGGGGCGCCTTTCCCAAGCGAAAGATACCGGACCGTGCTCGTCGCCCTGCACCGGGGGCGGTACGAGCAGCTCCTCGAGCCGGAGCAGGCCCGCACCCTCCGGGAGGACGCCGAGCAGCTGCGTCGGGCGCCGGACCCGCAGGTCGTGGGATGGCGACCGATCATCCTCGACACGGCGCGGCGCGCCCAGCGTCAGATCCTCGCCTGCCTTCGTGCCGATCCCGCAGTCGAGATCCGTGACCTTCTCGGTCACGAGCGGCAGGAGCTCGACGAGCTCCTGCCGTCGCCCGGTCCAGACCTCGTTGCCGAGCAACCGCGCTACGTGTACTACCCCTGGCGCCGAACGGTCGTCCGTATGCTCGGTCCGGCCGCCTTTCGAGCCGTGCGCCTCGATCGCAACCGGAACCAGATCCTCCCGGACGAACAGGAACGGTTGGGGCGCCAGCGCGTCGGCATCGTCGGGCTCAGTACCGGTCATGCGATCGCCGCGACGATCGCGCTGGAGGGTCTGTGCGGCGAGCTGCGCCTCGCCGACTTCGACGACCTCGAGCTCACCAATTTGAACCGCATCCCTGCCTCGGTGCTCGACGTCGGGGTCAACAAGGCCGTGGTGGCGGCGCGTCGGGTCGCCGAGATCGACCCCTACGTGTCCGTTCGCATTGCCCCCGAGGGGCTCAATGCGGACAACGTCGACGAGTTCGTGTCCGGCCTCGACATCGTGATCGAGCAGTGCGACGAGATCGCGATGAAGCTCCTCGTACGAGAGGTGGCCCGACACCACCGGCTCCCGGTGGTGATGCAGACGAGCGACCGGGGAATGCTCGATGTGGAGCGCTTCGACCTCGAACCCGACCGTCCCATCTTCCATGGCCTGGTCGGCGAGCTGACGTCCAGCGCAGTGGGATCGTTGACCACGAAAGAGAAGGTCCCGCACGTCCTCCGCATCCTCGACCCGAGCCAGATGTCGGCTCGGATGTCGGCGTCGCTCGTCGAGATCGACCGGACGCTCTCCTCGTGGCCTCAGCTCGGGTCTGAGGTCGCTCTGGGCGGAGCCTCGGTCGCCACCGTGGTGCGCCGGCTCGGTTTGGGCGAGCCGGTGCCGTCGGGTCGGACGCGCGTGGACATCGACGCAGCAGTCTGCTCGCTGGAGCAGCCGCCCTCGTCCGAGAGGACCACGTCGTCTCATGAGCTCCAGCGTCACGACGAGACCCATGACGAGACACAGACGAACGGCGCAGTCGATACACCTTTTACGACGACACGCGACCCTGCGCTCTCGATCGTACGTGCCGCCATCTTGGCTCCCACGTGCGGCAACGGTCAGCCCTGGCGCTTCACGCTGACCGACCGGGAGCTCGAGGTCGAGCTGGTCCGCTCGAAGGGCTGCGGCGTCATGGACGTCCGTTCACGTGCGAGCTATGTCGGGGTGGGGGCGGCCCTCTTCAACGCCCGGGTGGCGGCGGCGCGGGCCCACCTTCTCGGGGCGGTGCGCCTGTTCCCGCGTTGGCCGAGCTCCGACAGCGTTGCCACCTTGTCGCTCGAGGACGGCGTCGACGACGAGCTCGCCGACCTCTACTCGCCGATGCTCGAGCGCTGCTCCAACCGTCGCCATGGCGACGCCAGCCCGCTCGACCTCGCGGTCGTCGGCCGGCTCACCAGGGCTGCCGCTGCCGAGAGCGCCACCTTGCATCTGGTGAGCGACCGGGGGCGGCTGGCCGAGTGCGCGGAGATCGTCGCTGCCGCGGAGCGGATCCGCTTTCTCACCCCTGAACTGTGCCGCGCGACCATGCGGGAACTTCGCTGGCCGGGCGACGACGTGCGCAGGGGCATCGACGTCGCGACGCTCGAGTTCGCCCCCTGGGAGATCGCCTCGCTCGACTTGATGCGTCGGACCGATGTGATGCAGCTGCTCGAGCAATGGGATGCCGGTCACGCACTGGGCGACTACCTGAAGAACGCGGTCCTCGCCGGCTCGGCGATCGCCGTCATCGCAATGTCGAGCAGCAGCTCGGCGGCATACGTGACGGGCGGGATGGCATTGGAGCGCGTGTGGATCGAAGCACAGCGAGCCGGCCTGGCGGTGCACGCTTTCGCCCCCGCCTTCGCCTACGCGGTGCAGGAGGCCGACTTCGAGACGCTCTGCGGCTCACGTTGGGCCACCGAGCTACGGGAACATTCGGACCGATTCCGCGACGTCGTCGGCCTCGGAGCGACCACAGCCATGGCACTCGTCCTGTGCCTCAGCCATGCGCCCCCACCCTCAGCTCGCAGCCTGCGCCTTCCCGTTGGCTCGGTGCTCCAGCGCCGGCCCGGTGCGGCGTCGACGAACGCCGAGACCTGACCGCCACGACACGCTCTTCGACACGCGAAGAGCGCCCGGGGCTCGTCCCCCAGCACCCAGACGCGCGGGCACCAACCGGCAGTTTCGCCGGCAACCAGTGGAGCCCAATGACGCGTCGTGGGCCCAATGTGGTATCATCGTCAAAGTAGCGATCCTCGGGATGGGATAT
>JAJYXS010000065.1 GCA_021801615.1 Actinomycetes bacterium | reverse complement strand
GCTCGTCGTCCGCCGCGCGAAGCCCGAGGTCCGCCGACCCGGGGTCGCAACAGGCCGCTTGGTCGCGTCGTTGGAGCCTCGACGCGGGCCCACGGGAGCAATGGTCGTCCTCGTCGTGATGTCGGCGGTGCTCGCACTGTTCCTCGCGTTCGCCCGGATCTACGTCGGCGCCCACTATCCGGGAGACGTGGTCGCCGGGCTCCTGCTCGGCGTCGTCGTCGTGGCCGTGGTGTCCGCGGCGCGTCCGCTCGGCTATCGGGTGGCAGACGGCATCGAGCACACCCCTCTTGCCGTCCTCGTTCGCCGCCCACCGTCCTCCGGGCGCGGAGCCACAGGTGGCGATCAGGACGTCGACCGCTCGGCTGCGCGCTGAGAGGCTCCGAAGGGAGGATCCGAGGGAGAAAGGGGAACGGCGCGCGACGACGTGCGCACGTCCGTCGCAGAGCGGCGCGTCGCACGCGCGAACGCTCGATCCGTCCAAGGGGCGGCGAGTACCCGTTGGTACGCTTGCGCCGTGGGGTCGACGCGCGACCTGCTGCACGACGGAGAGGAGCTCCTTGCGGAGGTGCGTCCACATCCTGTGGTCGTGGTCCGCCCCGTGGTGCTCTTCCTCGTCGTCCTGGCCGGCGCGGTCAGCCTCGCGATCGGCTACCCCCGTGCGCCGATCGCCCTCGCCTGGGTGCTCGCAGGGACGGTCGCGCTCTTCGGGCTGCGCCTCGGCATCCGGATCCTCCGCTGGCGGTGCGTGCAGTTCCTCGTCACGAGCAGGCGGATCCTCTATCGCCGGGGCGTCCTCGGGCGAGACGTGATCCAGCTCCGGCTCCAGCGCGTCGCCGAGGTGCACTGCAGGCAGTCGCTCGGCGGGCGAGTGATCGGGTCGGGTCGGCTGGTCTTCGAGGTGGCCGGCGGGGACGGGCCCCTCGTCGTCGACGACCTGCGCTCGCCGCGGCGGCTCCAAGGCATCATCACCGCCCAGCTGGACCGCTTCGACCAGCTCGTTTGGAACCGTGCGGTCGGTCCGTACGGCGGCGCGCCGGGGGGTGTGACACCGGCACGCTCCGGCGGGCGGCCTCGGACGGCAGCCGACACGCCGCCGAACGGCGTCGTGCTCGGGGACGAGCCGGTCGGCACCATCCCGGGGAAGATCCTCCAGCTCGACGAGCTGCGCCGGCGCGGCATCCTCTCCGAGGACGAGTTCGCGACCAAGAAGGCAGAGCTGCTCGGTCGGCTGTGACGCATCTTCGTGCGGGTCAACGACCTGAGCTCCGAGACGTCGTGGCCGTCCCGGCCGGCAGGCCTCCCTTGCCCGCCTCGGACGTCGAAGGGTGGGACCTCCTGGGCCGCCGCCGGATGCTCGAGCTGACCTCCCCGGGGCACTGGACGCTCGTCCTCTTCCTCACCTCGCACTGCGACGGCTGTGGGCCGTTCTGGAGGTTGCCGCTCGCACGAGAGGACTGCGGCCTCGATCCACAGGTCGCGGCGGTGGTCGTGGCCCGCGACCCGAGGGACGAGGAGCCCGACGCGCTCGCCGCGCTGACGGGCGTTGAGCCCGCCAGCGCTTCCGGGTTCCTCGTGATGTCCGGCACCGCATGGCGGACGTACCGCGTCCACGGCCCCCCGTTCTTCGTCCTCGTCGACGGCGTCACGGTGGCGACCGAAGGGGTGGCCTGGAGCGTCGAGCAGGTGGTGAGCGACGTCGCTCGGGCGAGGCGGCGAGCAGCCGGGGATGCGGGAGGCGGCGCGCGGGTGCCATGCTGACCGCAATGCCGACGGGCCATGCCGACGGGCTACGCCGACGGGCCAGCCGGGAGCCAGCCGAGGGGCTCGGAGGCGGGCCAAGCCGAGGGGCTCGGTGAACGGGCCAGCCGAGGGGCTCGGTGACGGGCCAGATGGACTCTGAGGTCGTCACCGTCCGAACCGACGACCGGACCGTCACGGACGTCACCGGGATCGTCGTGTCCTTCTGCGCGGGTCGTGGCGACGGGCTCTGCCACGTCTTCGCGCCGCACGCCACCGCGGGTCTTGCGCTCATGGAGACCGGCGCCGGGTCCGAACGCGACCTCGAAGAGCTGCTCGCACGGCTCCTTCCTCGCGACGACCGGTACCGGCACCGTCACGGTTCGCCTGGTCACGGGGCGGACCACCTGCTGCCGGTGCTCGTGCCCCCGTCGCTCACGCTTCCGGTCCAAGATGGCCGGCCGCTGTTGGGCACCTGGCAGTCGGTGGTGCTCGTCGACACGAATCCGGACAATCCCATCCGCCAGCTCCGCTGCTCTTGGGTGGGCGCTGCCGGCTCCGCGGGCGCTGCCGGCTCCGGTCGAGCCCGGCGTGGGCCGGGCGAGCCCGGCGCCGCTCAGCCGTGATCCCGGAGCTCCCCATGCCCGAGCGTCACAGCCTTCCGTCATGCTGGGCCGGACGCGCGATGTGCACCGGTACGTCGCGTACCGGGCGAAAGGGGAAGGCGATGGGCACGATCACGGTGGAATGCGACTCCTGCGTGATGACCGGGACGCACGCGTGCGACGACTGTGTCGTCACGTTCCTCCTCGGCCGTGAGCCCGATGACGCCATCGTCATCGACGCCGAGGAGGCCAGGGCCATCCACATGCTCGAGCAGGCCGGTCTGCTGCCGGCGCTCCGGTTCCAGGGCCGCGCGGGCTGATCCCGTCCCGAAGCGGCACAGGAGCATGGACGGGATGAGGAGACGGATGAGGAGATGAGACCGATCCCGAGACGGCGCGTCGACTCGGTGCACCGATGAAGCCGCTGCGGCACCTGCTCGTCACGAACGACTTCCCGCCGAAGGTCGGCGGCATCCAGGCCTACTTGTGGGAGCTCTGGCGACGCCTGGACCCCGGGAGCTTCGTGGTGCTCACGGCGAGCTCGGTGCCCGACGCCCACGCCTTCGACGAGGCTGCGGCCTCCCAGGGCATCCGGATCGAACGCGTGCCCGGCCGGATCCTCTATCTCCCGACGGTCGACGTGCGGGCTCGCATCCGGTCCCTGGCATCGGAGGTGGGAGCAACCCTCGTGCTCCTCGACCCCGTGCTTCCCCTGGGGATGGTCGGTCCCCGGCTCGGCATCCCCTACGGCGTCGTGCTGCACGGAGCTGAGGTCGCGATCCCAGCGAGGCTCCCCGTGACGGGCGGGATCGTCGGGCGGGTGCTCGCCCACGCGTCCCTCGTCGTGTCTGCGGGCCGCTATCCGGCGGCACAGGCAGCCCGGACGCTCGCAGGCAGGGACCCGGGCTCGGCGCCGCGCCTCGTCGAGGTGCCGCCGGGCGTGGACTGCGCGCGCTTCGCTCCGCTCGCTCCCAGCGCCCGTGGCGCCGCACGTCTCCGGCTTGGGCTGCCGGTCGACGCGCCGGTGGTCGCGAGCGTGAGCAGGCTGGTCGCGCGCAAGGGGATGGACGTCCTGATCGAGGCGGTGCGCCGCCTTCGCGCGTCGTACCCGGACCTGCTGCTCGCGATCGCCGGCACCGGCCGGCAGGCCGAGCGTCTCGCCGTCCAGGCGCGTCGCGTCGCGGCGCCGGTACGGTTCCTCGGGCGCGTGAGCGAAGAGGACAAGCAAGCCCTTCTCGCCTGCGCCGACGTCTTCGCGCTGGCATGCCGGACTCGCTGGTTGGGCCTCGAAGAGGAAGGCTTCGGCATCGTCTTCCTGGAAGCGGCCGCGTCGGGCACGCCGCAGGTCGCCGGCGACAGCGGCGGCGTCGAAGAAGCGGTCGACGACGGGGTGACCGGGCTCGTCGTGCGCACACCGCGAGATCCCGGCGCCGTGGCGGGCGCGCTCCGCCGGCTTCTCACCGATGCCGACCTGAGGCGGCGCATGGGCGATGCCGCGCGCGCGCGGGCGTGCACCACGTTCGACTACACAGCCCTCGCCGGGAAGCTGGCCGCTGCCCTCGCAGAAGTGCAAGGCTGATCCGGCCTGCAGAAGGGCCGGTCGACGGGAGGAACGAGGTGGCGGAACAGGCCACGGAGCACACCACGGTCGCCGCAGCGCCTGAGCGCTGCTACGCGGTGGTGACCGACATCGCGCGCTATCCCGAGTGGGCGGCAGACATCAAGCAGGTGACGATCGACCGTCGCGACGACCAGGGCCGACCGCTCGTCTGCACGTTTCGTGCAGCTGCGTTCGGGCGGAGCACGAGCTACACGCTCGAGTACGACTACTCGGGCGCGCCCCGCGTGCTGGCCTGGCACCAGAACCGGGGGGACATCACCACGAAGCTCGACGGAAGCTACGTGTTCGAGCCGGCTGTGGGCGGGGGGACCGACGTCACCTATCACCTCGAGGTCGAGCTGCGAGTTCCGATCCCCGGGTTCATCAAATTGCGCGCCGCGAGCCGGATCATGTCCACTGCCCTTCGCGAGCTGAAGGCTCGCGCCGAGTCGACGGCATGAAGCGGTGACCCGCCCGGTCTCCTACGGGGTCGACGTCGGGGGCACGAAGATCCTGGCCGTCGCGCTGAGCGCGCAGGACGACGTGCTCGCCGAGCGACGCGTGCCGACCCCTCACCAGGCCACCGGGACGGCCGCACGCGGCCAGGTGCAGGACGCGCCAGGAGAAGAGCCGGCTCCCGGAGCCGCCCCGGGCGCGGCGGCCGGTGCGGCTCGTCCGCACCCGGGGGTCGCGCTCGCGGACGCGATCGTCGATGTCCTCGAGCAGGTGCACGACGACGTCGTGCACGCAGCGGCTCGGGGCGAGCTCGCGCGTCTCCACGACGTCGCCCCTCTCTCGGAGATCCCCATCGGGATCGGGGTCGCGGGGCTCGTCGACACCGACGGCGTCCTGCGCTTCTCGCCCAACCTCGCATCTGCCGCCGGCGCGAACATCGGCGAGCTGGTCACCGCTCGCCTGGATCGTCATGGCCGCGCCTGCGGTGGCCGCGTCGACGTCGCGCCCATCCGGGCCCTCAACGACGCGAACTGCACCGCGTACGCAGAACTGCTGCTCGGCGCCGCCCAAGGCATGCGCTACGGGCTCGTGATCACGATCGGGACCGGCATCGGCGGAGCACTGGTGGTCGACGGACGGGTGCACGTGGGCGCACGCGGCTTCGCTGGGGAGATCGGTCACATGGTCGTCGACCCGAACGGCCCGCCCTGTCCGTGCGGCCAGCGAGGCTGCTGGGAGCGGTTCGCCGCGGGGAGCGGGCTGACGCGTCTGGCGAGGGACGCGGCGATCGCCGGGACCCTGCACGAGGTCGTCCGGTTGGCAGGGGGTGACCCCGAGCTCGTGACGGGCGAGCACGTGACGGCGGCGGCGGCGGCGGGGGACGCCGACGCGCTGCGCGTCATGGGCGAGCTGGGCTGGTGGGTGGGGCTCGGGCTCGCGAACCTCGTCGCGATCTTGGACCCTGAGCAGATCGTCGTCGGCGGCGGTCTCGGGCATGCCGGCGAGATGCTGCTCGTCCCGACGCGCCGGGCGCTCGCCTCGCTCGTGGAAGGCGGCGCCGCGCGTGGCGTGGTGCCGGTCGTCGAAGCCGGGCTCGGCGAGCAGGCAGGTGCCGTCGGTGCGGCGCTGGCTGCTCGCAGCGGCTCGTCCGACGCGGTGACGGACCGGTGAGGGCCACCTGGGGGCGGCGCTCGAACGGCCGACGCCGGGTCGGCGAACGGCGAGCCAACGCTCAGGCCCAACCCCGCGCCCGCTCGACCGCTCGGAGCCACGCGGAGTGTGCGCGGTCGGCGACCACCGCATCGACGGCAGGCACGCACTCGACCTCGGGCTCCCAGCGCGCCGCGAGCTCCTCCACGCTGTCCCACACCCCCTCGGCGAGGCCGGCGAGCGCCGCGGCGCCCAGCGCCGTCGATTCGCGGAGACGAGGCCGGACGACCGGCACCTGCAGCTGGTCCGCCTGGAGCTGGAGGAGGAGGTCGATCGCGGACGCTCCGCCGTCGGCACGCAGCTCGGAGATCGGCGCGCCGATCGCACGGGCCGCCGCGTCGGCGATGTCGCGGACGCCGAACGCCATGGCCTCGACGACCGCTCGGGCGAACTGCGCGCGCCCGGCGCCCCGGGTGATCCCGGTGACGACGCCGCGTGCGTGCGGGTCCCACCATGGGCTGCCGAGCCCGGTGAACGCCGGGACGACGACCACGCCGCCCGCGTCGGGAACGGACTCCGCGAGCGGCGCGACGTCCTCGGCGCGTGCGATCAGCCCGAGCCCGTCGCGGAGCCACTGGATCGCGGCTCCAGCGACGAACGTCGACCCTTCGAGCGCGTACGCGACGTCGGCGTGGCTCGGCCGGGACTCGTGGCCGCCGAGGTCCCACGCCAGGGTGGTGAGGAGCCCGTCGTGGGGCGCAGGGCACGACGAGCCGGCGTGCACGAGCAGGAAGCTCCCCGTCCCGTAGGTGACCTTGGCCATGCCAGGGGAGATGCAGGCCTGGCCGAGCAGGGCCGCCTGCTGGTCACCGGCGACGCCGCTCACCGGCACGCCGGCCAGGGCGTCGACGCCGCCGGGCTCACCCCGGCTCCGGCTCCGGACGACGGCGCCGAACCGACCGCACGACGGCCGGACCTCCGGCAGCGCGGACTCCGGGACGCCGAAGGCCGCGCAGAGCTCCGGTGTCCAGGCGCGCCGACGGATGTCGAAGAGCATCGTGCGCGACGCGTTCGAGGCGTCGGTCGCGAGCTCGCCGGTGAGCCGGAAGAGGAGCCAGGCGTCCACGGTCCCGAGGGCGAGGTCGCCGTCGGGCCGGACGCCGCCCTCTTGGAGCAGCCACCCGAACTTCGTGGCGGAGAAGTACGGGTCCAAGACGAGCCCCGTGCGCTCCCGCACGAGAGGGTGGAGGCCGGCGTCGGCGAGCGCCTCGCAGCGCGCGGCGGTCCTCCGGTCCTGCCAGACGATGGCGGCGTGGAGGGGGCGGCCGGTGGCGCGGTCCCAGGCGATGGCGGTCTCCCGCTGGTTCGCCACGCCGATCGCGGCGACCTGCTCTCCGGCGGCGGCGAGCGCGGCTGCGACCTCGCTCAGGGTCTCGGCCGCGAGGGACCAGATCTCCTCAGGGTCCTGCTCGACCCAGCCGGGCTCGGGGAACCGCTGGGCGAGGGGCCGGTACGCGGCGGCCACGGGCCTACCGGACTCGTCGAAGGCGATCGTCCGGACGCCGGTCGTCCCCGCGTCGACGGCGAGCACGGTGGCCATGGCGGCGAAGGCTACCCAGCGCGCACGTGGGCGTCCCAGCCCGGGCGCAAGGCCGGCGCAGGCCACAAGGCGACCCGGCGCGCGCGGGCGTCCCAGCCGGCGAGCAGCTTCGCGAATTGCCCCTGACCAGGGCGGTGACGAAGTGCTCGCCATTGACAACTGCGTAACTACAGTGCTGTAATGAACCCCATCATCTCGTGCCTCGGAACGGCCTGGACACAAGATGTGGTGGCCGGGTACACCGTGCGGTCCGAGCGGGTGACGACCTGACCGGCAGACGAGATGGACATCGCTCGCCTGGGCGCCGGGAACCCGGTCCCCTGGTCGGGGACCCTCTGCAGGTCCTCGGCGCCGGCGAGGCCGGTGGAGCTGGTGCAAAAGGTAGGAGCAGAGCGAGCAGAGGAGCTAGGAGACAATGGCCATCGCACCGCAGCGCGCCGCGATCGGGATCCGCCGGCACTTCACGTCCGAGGGGGTTCACCCCTACGACGAGGTCCGCTGGGAGCGACGCGACGCCCGCATCACGAATTTCCGCGACGGCACCGTCGCCTTCGAGCAGCTCGGCGTCGAGGTGCCGGAATTCTGGAGCGCGAACGCCACGAACATTCTCGCCCAGAAGTACTTCAGAGGGACGCTGGGCACCCCCGAGCGGGAGTGGTCGCTCAAGCAGGTCGCCGACCGGGTCGTGGACACCATCACGGCGTGGGGGGTCAAGGACGGGTACTTCGTCGACCGGTCGGAGGCGGAGATCTTCAGGGACGAGCTGAAGCACCTCGTCATCCACCAGAAGGCCGCGTTCAACTCACCGGTGTGGTTCAACATCGGCGTGACGGGGGTGCCGCAGCAGGGGTCCGCCTGCCAGCCCTACGACGCGCCGGTGAGCACTCCTGAGGGCATGGTGCCGATCGGCCGGCTCGTCCAAGAGCGCGCGATCGGCGCCAAGGTGCTCGACGCGTACGGCGTCACGAGGATCGTCGCGGTCAAGCACAACGGACGGAAGGACGTCCTGCGGATCCGCACCAAGGACGGCTACCAGCTCGACGTGACGCCGGACCATGCCGTGTGGCGCGCGACAGGGGAGCACGGGGACCTCGGGGAAGGCGGGTTCGTGCAGGCCGGCGAGCTTCGGTTGGGCGACCTCCTCTTGGCCTGCGCCGACGGTCGGCCGCAGGCGGCAGCGATCGCCGCGATCGACGCGCTCGGCACGACGGACGTCTACGACATCCAGACCGAGAGCGGCGAGTACCTGAGCGCGGGGCTTCGCGTCCACAACTGCTTCATCCTCTCCGTGGACGACTCCATGAGCTCGATCCTGAACTGGTACGTCGAAGAAGGCATGATCTTCAAAGGCGGCTCCGGTGCCGGTGTCAACCTGTCGAGGATCCGTTCGTCCCGGGAGCTTCTGAAGGGTGGCGGAACGGCCTCGGGCCCGGTGAGCTTCATGCGCGGTGCGGACGCATCGGCCGGGACCATCAAGTCGGGCGGCAAGACCAGGCGAGCGGCGAAGATGCTGATCCTCGACGTCGATCACCCCGACATCGAGGACTTCATCTGGTGCAAGGCGCTCGAGGAGCGCAAGGCGCGCGCGCTTCGGGACGCGGGCTTCGACATGGACCTCGACGGCGCGGACAGCCACTCGATCCAGTACCAGAACGGGAACAATTCCGTGCGCGTCACCGACGAATTCATGCAGGCGGTGCTCGCGGACGCTGACTGGGAGCTGACCGCCCGGACCGACGGCTCCGTCGTGCGGCGGGTGAAGGCACGCGATCTCTTCCGGCAGATCGCGCACGCCGCCTGGGAGTGCGCGGACCCCGGCATCCAGTTCGACACCACGATCAACAGGTGGCACACCGCGCCGAACTCCGGTCGCATCAACGCGAGCAACCCTTGCAGCGAGTACATGCACCTGGACAACTCGGCTTGCAATCTCGCAAGCCTGAACCTTCTCAGGTTCCTCGACGACGACGGCTCCTTCGACGTGGAAGGTTTCAAGGCGGCTGTCGAGGTCGTCTTCACCGGCCAGGAGATCATCGTCGGGAACGCGGACTACCCGACGGAGAAGATCGCCGAGAACTCGAGGAGGTTCCGCGAGCTGGGCATCGGCTACGCGAACCTCGGCGCCCTGCTGATGGCGAACGGGCTGCCGTACGACTCGGACGCGGGGCGCGCGTGGGCGGGAGCGATCACCGCCCTCATGACGGGCCACGCGTACGCGACCTCGGCCAGGACCGCGAGTCGCATGGGGCCGTTCGCTGGCTTCCACGAGAACGCCGAGGCGATGGTGAACGTCCTGCGGATGCACCAGAGCGAGGCATCGAGGATCGACGAAGAGCTGGTGCCCCCCGAGCTGCTGTCCGCCGCGCAAGAGGCGTGGGACGAGGCCGTCGAGCTCGCCGAGCGGTACGGCGTGCGCAACTCGCAGGCCAGCGTGCTCGCGCCGACCGGCACCATCGGCCTGCTCATGGATTGCGACACGACGGGGGTGGAGCCGGATCTCGCACTTGCGAAGACGAAGAAGCTCGTCGGAGGCGGGACGATGTCGATCGTCAACCAGACGGTGCCGCGGGCGCTGCGCGCGCTCGGCTACGCACAGGACCAGATCGACCAGATCGTCGCCTACGTCGACGAGCACAAGACGATCGTGGGCGCACCGTTCCTGTCGCCCGAGCACCTCCCGGTCTTCGCGTGCTCCATGGGAGACAACGCGATCCACTACTCGGGGCATGTGCGCATGCTCGGTGCCGTCCAGCCGTTCATCAGCGGGTCCGTGAGCAAGACGGTCAACATGCCCGAGGACGTGACCGTCGAGGACGTCGAGCAGCTGCACGTCGACGCCTGGCGCCTGGGCATCAAGGCCATCGCCATCTACCGCGACAACTGCAAGGTCGGCCAGCCGCTCTCCACGACGAAGAGGGAAGCAAAGCGAGCGAGCATCGCCGAGGGCGGCGACGCCGCCCCTCCAGGCTCGGACGCGGAGGCCAAGGACCGCAGGGCCATGGAGCGGATCGCCGAGCTGGAAAAGGCGCTCGAGCACGAGCGGGCCCGGAAGAGCGAGCCCGTGGTCGTCGGCGCCGTCCGCGAGCGCTTGCCGAGGCGGCGGCGGTCAGATCGGA
>JAJYXS010000096.1 GCA_021801615.1 Actinomycetes bacterium | reverse complement strand
CGCTCGACCGGCAGGCGGAACTGCCCTTGCAGCTCGGCGAGATCCTGGATGCGGACGTAGCCCCACTCGGGGTAGCCGAGGCCGAGGTCGCAGCGACCGAACATCTCGCCGGTCTCCCGGTCCAGCTCGGCGATGTGCCAGTCGGCCTTCCCGACGAAGTAGTGGGCGTGGATGACCTTGTCCTCGACCGGCGTGCCCTCGGTCTCGTAGAGCTCGGGGATGCGCTCGACGACCTCCTGGGGAAGCAGCTTGTGGCGACGACGCCCGCGCTGGGGCTCGCCGTCGGGAAAGATGCGGGCGATCACCTCCCCGGCGGGCGGCCGAACCGGGAGCTCGGCGGCCTCCCCTTGGGGGCTGTCGTCCTCGTCGCCGCGGTAGTGCCAGCCCATGACGGCGTCGTCCGTGCTGAAGTCGAGGTGGCGGATCAGATCGGCCGGATCCGAGTGCCCATGACGCAGGACCGGGAACCGCTTCGCCGCATGTCCCGCTACGACGACGTCCTGCGGGTCGTCGGTCACCTCGTAGAAGCTCCCCAGGAACCACACGAGGTCGCCAGGGGCGATCGCACCCACGGGGATCTCCTCGACGGTGAGCTGCAGCACCTCGGCCGCGCGGTGGATCTCGGCCGCCTGGCGCTCCTTGGCGACCCGCCGGAAGGGGTCGAGCTCTTCGTACTCCTCCCAGGTGTGAAGCCCTGCCCGCGTCTCAGCGAGCAGGAGGTAGTGCTCGGCGTTGTCGTGCTCGCCGAGGCGGTCGAAGTGGTGGTGGTCCGACAGCGCCGAGACGACGCTGCGGTCGTACTCCGGGCCGTAGTGCGTGCACCGGTCCAGAGCAGCGAGCCGATCCTCGGTGCTCTTGGCAGCGACGTGGCTCGGCGCCGGGCCCTGGGCAGGCGTGACGGTGCCGTGCTCGGCCGCCATGGCTGCCTCGATGAGGTCGTCGTCGCTCAGCTCGATGCCGGTCGCCTCCAGTCGGTTGCCCGGGGCGAACTGGCCGCCGACGGGGGTGCCGGCTGGCCTGCGGGGTTGGGTCATCACCATCACCTCGCGTGCGGCGAGAGCAAGAGCACGTACGCCCGCCCGTCGATCTCGACCGTCTCGTAGGGGCTCTGGTCGCCGAGCGCCTCCATCGCGGCTGCGAGGTCCTCGTCGCGCTGGAGGGCCGTCTGCACCTTGTCGTCGTCCTCAACCTGGAGAGCGAGGACGTGGAACGGCGTCTGGCCGATGGTCACCGTGCCGAGCAGTTGGGCGTCTTCGCCACCGGGCTCGTCTGGGTCGCCGCAGGCGGTCCAGTCGATGTCGGCCGGGTCGATGCGGTGCTTGGCCCGAGACGACGCTGCCTCTCCTTCGGCAGGATCCGGGGGCGGTGCTGTCTCGGTGCTCGAGGTGTTGGCAACCTTCGAAGCCCCACAGGTGATGCACCGTCCGTCGAGGGTCGCATGGCTCGGATCGACCGGGCAGACCCAGGTCGGTTCTCCGCAGTCCTCCGAGCGAAGCGCCTGGCGCACGTGGTAGCGGGCGGCACGCTCGAGGTCCGTCTTCATGGCCTGCTTGGAGAGGCCGGTCAGGAGAGGATCGATCTGGCCGTTCTCGGTGCCAGCCCGGGTAGCTGCCCGCCTCAAGGCGATCTCCGCCAGCTGCTCGATGACGGCGGTGTTGTCATCGTGGAGCGAGCGCCAGTGGTCGTCGAGCACCTCGCCGACCACCGACCGGGCAGCCGACGGGAGGGCGGCCGCCACCCGTCCGATCTGCGCGTAGCGTTCGGCGTTGTTCGCACCGAGGCGCTCGATGTCGAGAAGGGCTTCGATGATGTGCTCACGGTCGTCGTCGGCGAGCTCGATCCCGGTCGCCTCCGGCCGGCTGGTCGAAGCGAACTGGCCGCCGGTCGGCACGCCGGCAGCGACCCGGGACTGCGTCGGACGAGATCGGGGCATCAGGACCCTCCAAGGAAGCGTCGACGGCTGAGCTCGTTCTGCAGCGGGGTGGCGACCTGGCGTGACGCCTCTCTCGGCGGGCAGCGGTGCGCGGCCACGTCCGCGCTGAACCGTTGGCAGCGTTCGCACTGGCGCACCTCGACGCGGGTGGCCCGGCCACGGACCATCTGGTTGAAGACCCCGCCGGGCTGGCGGGCGGTCGTCACCCGGGAGAACACCTCAGAGGGGACCCGGTAGCCGTACTCGTGGGTGGCCGTCGTCAGGACCATGGTCCCGGTCGCCTTGTCGTAGCCGGCGGCCTTGATCCACGACGACCGCACCTCGGCGAGGCGCGTCCCGATCTCCGCTGCTCGCTGGCGTCGACGCTCGAGCAGGTCACCGGTGTCCGCGAGCGCCCGAGAGGGCCGACGAGCCTCGAGCACGCACTGGACGGCCTCGGCGACGTAGGCCGAGGCTTCCTTCGAGAACCCGAGGCCCCTCGTCGCCCAGGTGCCGTCCTCGGAGCGGGTCACGCGAACCCAGCCGGTCATCTCCCCGCCGGGGTAGGCGGCGGTGACTGGCACGTCGAAGGTCGACTGTCCAGCCTGCGTGGCCCCGATCTCGGTGGCGTAGCGGCGGATGGAGGTCACCGACGGCATGCGCATCGACACGCCGGCGCCCGCGTAGGCCATGCGGTGGGTCCGCCGGTGCCCGGACAACGCGTGGCCGCTCCCACGGCCAGGGGTGAAGTCGTCCGGCATCTGCGGGTAGGAGCCGGCCTCGTGGCCGTACTCCGCGACGGCGTGCTCGGCCTCCCACCACTCCCGGATGTACGAGGAGGACCGCGGGTCGACCGCCGCCCTCGGGGCAGCGACCGGCGGAACGAACCCACCGGCTCGGATGCGGGAACGACGATCGGCGAGGAAGGACTCGGTGTCGTCGCTCATCTCGCTGAGCTCGACCCCGGTCGCTTCCGGCCGGCTGGTCGGTGCGAACTGGCCGCCGGTCGGCACGCCGGCAGGGACCCGGCTCGGCGAGAAGTTGGACCTCATGTCTCTTCAGAGGGCAGCGCCTCCGGGAACGCGCACGCCCCTGGTCAAGCGGCCGCGAGGCACCCCAGCACGAACGCCCGGTGATCGGCGTCAGGCCGCTCGTCACCACGCCCGACGAGACCTCCGTAGGCACCGCCGAAGACGGCCTCGGTCCCCGTCGAGAGGACCTCATGGAACGTCTGGGTCGGGTACACCTTGCCGATGTAGGGGTGGACGAATCCGCCGTCTCTTGCCCATTCGCGGTGCATGCCCTTGATCGGGATGAGCGCCTTGGGCTGGCCGTCCTCGTCGTGGGAGCGCCGCTCGAGGAACGCGGCTTCGAGGTGACCGAGCTGGGGATTCGCATGCTCGAGGCGGTGCGTGAGCTCGTGGGTCGCGGTCCTGCGAGCCTCGTCCGACCGGGTGTTCGGCGACGGGACGGTCAGCTCGGCCGAGCGCCGCTGGGCGCGGACCCTCCGGGGCTCCATCGCCGTCCAGGACCAATACCCGAGGCTCGTCGTAGTCGCCTCGACGCCCGAAGGGACGTTCCGCTCGTCGTGCACGGTGTACCGCACCTCCCGCAGCTGGGTGCCTTCGTCGACCCAGTAGGAGCGCGACGGCACGTAGTGCGCCCGGTGCGGGGAGACCCGGGCCCGAAGCGGCGGATCCTTCTCCTGCGAGGTGGCCAGCCAGTCGGCCGGGAAGCGGTGAGCGACCTCGCCGAGGACGGCGACGGCAGGCTTCTGGGAATCCACGGTTCGGAGCTGCTCACCGGCGGGCAGGCCAAGGCTGCGGAGGGCGCCGAGCACCTCGAGCGTGACGTCGCGGTAGGCGGCGATCTCGGGACCGTGGTCGTGGTGGGTTGCCCCCGGCTTCGCCGGGAAGCCGTCGGGATGCCGGCGTGCGACCTCGGCGTCGATGGCGCCGGCCAGCATGCGTCCACTGGCGGTGACGGCTTGCTCGGCCACTGCCCAGGCAGGTGTCAGCTCGGCGGCGCTCCCGCCTTGCTCGAGCGCCACGCGGACGAGCTCTCGAGCCTCGTCGAGAGTGGTGGCGTCGATCCCGAACGGCAGGAGCGGTGTCGGCCCTGGGCGAACAGCGATGCCCGCGGTACCAGGCTCGGGCACCGCTTCCTCAACCGGGTCCAGCCAAGGGGTGTCGCTCGGGTCGCCCTCAATGGGAGCGGTCTGCGGGTCGCCAGCGAGCTCGAAGAAGTCGTCGTCAGTCAGCTCGAGCCCAACGGCATCAGGGCGGTGAGTCGGTGCGAACTGGCCACCGACGGGTGTGCCGGCGGGACGGCGCGACTGGTGCTGCACGCCCCAAGAGAGGGCAGCGACCCCGCCGAAGGAGACTGGGCGAATCGGTCAGGCGGCCGCCTGGCGCGTCGGTTGCTCCTTGGTAGCGACGACGGCCTTCACCGGCTTGCCGGCACACCCTCGAGTCATCTCGCAGCGGTTCGGCGCCGGGCCGCTCGAGATGAGCACCCACTCCCCGCACTCGGGGCAGACCGCCACGGTGACCGTCGGGGCCCTCGTGCCGTCTTCGAGGCGGGACTGGAGCCGGAGGAAGGAGAGGATCTCGATGTGGTCGACGAGCAGCCGGTACTCCTCGTCGGCGAGTTCGACGGCGGCCGGCAGCACGTCGCCCATCTCGGCCCAGCGCGTCACGCCGGCGGCACGCATGAGGCCCAGAGCGATCGACGCCGCTCGAGCCATCGGTGGAACGGCCGGGTTCGTCTTCAACCGGTAGGGGGCGGGCGGTGTCCTCGGCGGCACACCTGTCCTGTGCGGCGAGTCCAGGATCAGGTGAAGACGGGCCGCGACAGGCGATGTTGGTCCGTGCGAGAGCGGCTTGTACGCACACTCCATACCCCATCTCGATCTGCATCCGTTTGGCTCGGCGGTGTCGACCCAGGCAGGGCGCAGATGAGGTGCTCAGCGCTTGCCATGCTGATGGGACTTGTCAGCCGGCTCCGAGCCTCCACGTCAAAGAGCTCAGGTTCTGTGAGCCGTCCCACATTGCGGACCCAGCAACACGGACGCCGGGTACCGTTGTCGCTGTGACGCTACTCGGGGCTGCGCTGACGAATCACGAAATCCTTGTTGCCGCTGACAGTCTGAGCCAGAGCGTCGCTATCGAAGGTAGGGAAGCCTTCGTGTCGGCGGAGTTCGCGACGAAGCTATGGCGCATCGGGTCTAACGCACTGGTGTGGGGGTTCGCTGGCGAGGGAGCGACAGGCCAGCCCTTCGGGGAGTGGATTCGCGACCAGCAGCCCGCCGACTGGGGCGAGTTTGCCGCCGCAGCGGGTGCTGCACTGAACCGGATCAACACTGAAGAGAACAGGAAGGTCCGCGCCTACGCGACAGCTTCCGGGCGGCAGGGCCAGTCAGTCGCCTCACAAGTCCTCATCGCTGGATACATCGACGGAGTTGCCGACTTCATCAAGATCAACAACGAAGGAAATGCTGTACGGCGAGGCTCGCTTCGCGAGATGTTCGTCGGCAGCGGTGCCGTTCAAGCGGCGACCGCGTGGAACGTAGCCGCGGCGCTGCTCGGTGACGACGACCTACGCAGTGTGGAGACATTCACGCAGTTCTTCCGTTCCGTGGTGAAGTACACGGGCCTCCTGGATGGCGACGTGCAGGTCTGGCGCGTCACTGAAGGTGGTGCAGTCGCCGTATCCCCCACGCCTCTCTCAGAGCCAGAGCAAACTGGCGGATGATGCTCTCGTCAGCGCGATCCGCGCAGGCTCGAGCACCTCGGTGCGGAGTTGCTCCTCCGTGCCAGGCATCAGTCACCCGAGTGCTGAAGGGCGACAACCGCTTGAATTACTGAGCCTTCCATCTTCTGGAGCCTCCCTTCGATGTCGACCCACTCATCTCTTGGCCAGCCCATCAACTTCATGCGTGCTGAGACCGCTGATCGCAAGATTCGCGAGAGACAGATGGTCTGTGCCCCCACCTGCAATCCGTCAGTTCCGAAGCCGGCGGGGCGAGGAGCCTGCGAGCCTTCCGGGTAACTCGGCGGTTGAGTGATCGACTGGCGGAGGGCCCACCAGACCGAGTGGCTCACTCCAGAAAGGTAGGACCACAGCGCCTTGCCGATCTCCTTCTCCGTGTCGCCGACCAACAGACGGCTGAAGGAATCCGGGACGCTCGGCCGGCCGGAGCCGTTGATCGTGGCGTCGCGTTGCTTTGCGCCACTCGCCGTCCATCCGTACGCAGTCGCGACCGACTTGATGTGCACGACCTGTTCGCGCCCATGCTCGCGGGTGGCGGGAAAGCGCATCTGCTCCCGAGCGCTGTAGTACCTCTCAGCAAGACCGCGCCGGATCCGTTCGACTACGCCGATGCTTGGGTCGTTCAACCACTCTCCGACGACGCCGGCTTCGAGGGCCGATCGCACCACCGACAGATGCCCGTACACGGGTGTTCGCTCTGCGACGAGCAGCGTCGCGTATGAACGTGCGAAGTCGCCGGAGGCGAGGAGAAGGATGCCTGCGAGGGCATGCGTGTCGGTTACTGGGCCGGTCCAGATCGACTTCGAGGAGAAGTCGGTCGCCTCACGCGCAAGCTCTTCCATTGCGCGCGACTCGACCACCGGGACGTGTGCATGTCGATGGTCGAGTGCCATCGCGAAGTCAGCCAGCTCGTGCAAGAGAGACGCCGTGGGAGCGAGTGACGCTCTCATCTCCTCGAAACCCGAAGCCACCGACATGCAGACCTCCCTCGCTGGAGGGTGTTAGCAGAGGCGAAAGCCGGTCGCAATCGGGCGTACTCAGCCCGAGCAGCGCCACCACTGCCGCGGAATCACGATCGCAAAGGAGAACGACCACCACTGAGCGGCTCATGCGCGCGGAATCGGCATCGTTCCGTACCCGCCAAGGGAAGAGCGGGGCCAGCTTCCAGATCCGTCCTGGTGCGGTCTTCAGGCCGCTAGCCGTCCCTGTCGGAACGCGATTCGTCGCTCGATGATGTCGACGATGATCGAGCGCGCGTCTGCCGCACCGAGCGCCCGCACCTCAGCGACCGACGGCATGGCGGCAGAGTCAGCGAAGGTGTGCACCGAGACCCGGTGGTCGCGCTCGGGCATCAGCAGGCCGAGCACCTCGATCTTGCGCAGCAGCACGGTGTGGATGACCTCGTCGAGCGTCCCTGGGGCGATGAGCGTCGTGCACCGCACATGGCTCTCTTGGCCGATGCGGTGCAGACGAGCCTCGGCCTGGGTGATGAGGTCGGGAGTCCAGTCCGTCTCGACGAACAGCGCGTCGGACGATCGGGTGAGGGTTATCCCGACGCCGGCGGCCACGAGCTGGCAGACGAGCACGTGGACCTTGCTGGCCTGGAAGTCGTCGATGATCCGGTCCCGCCGCGCGTCGCTCGTCTGGCCGTCGATCACCTCGACCCGGCCGAGCTTCGTCGGCACGGCGGCGGCCATGGCGGCGGTGACGGCCTTGTGGTGCGTCCAAACGACGAGCGGACGTATGGCAGTCGTGGTGCCGTCGTCCTGCCCCACGTTGGCCGACACCCACTCGGCCACGAGCTCGGCGGCGGCCGGCACCTTGACGAGCCCGGCGGCCTTACGCAGCTGGGAGATGAACCCGAGGTTGTCGCCCGCCCAGACGGCCTGCTCCTCGGGGCTCGGCAGGCGACCCTCCTCGGTGAGGAAGGTATCCAGCCAGACGTCCACCTTGGCGGTGACCTCGGCGTAGGCCGCGTCGTAGGCGGAAGGGTCGACGTCGACGAACTTGGCATAGCGCGACAGCCCTGGCAGCTCCGCGCTCGGTCCTCTGCGCACCCAGACCTGCTCGTCGAGGATCCGCCGCAGCTCACCGAGGCGCTGCTTGCGCGGTACCCAACCGCCGAAGCCGTCTGGGCGGGCGTAGCGCTCGTAGAAGGCCCGCCGGCCACCGAAGACGGCGTCGAGCTGTCCGGTCATCGCCAGCATCGGCGCCATCTGGGGAGGCTTGGCGAACATGGGCGTCCCCGTCGCGCAGATTGCCCACCGAGACACTCTGGCAAGGCGGCGGCTGGCCCTGGAGCGCTTTGTGTCCCAACCCATGGCTCTGTGAGCCTCGTCGTAGACGAAGAGGTCGGGCGCCCAGGCGACGAGGCGCTCAAGGAGAGCAGGGCGTGCCGCGACGAGCGAGTCGGGGACGATGATGATGCCGGTTTCCGGGAGATTCGGCTCCTTCCTGCTTGGCGCGATGCGCAGAATCCCGGTAGGAGCTGGCATGCTGGAGATCGGAGCGGGGGTGACGGGCCTCGGTGGTGCGACGGATGTTGTCGCCCCCGCTCCCCTTGCCGATGCCTCGCCGCCCCCGTCGTCACTGCCTCGGCGAGCGAAGGCCCTTGACTCGACGGCCCCGGGCTCCTCGCGGCAGCGCTTGCCGAGGCCAGACGCGGCCGTCTCCCGAAGCCAGTGCGTCGTCACGACCGGCGGGCAGAGCACGACGACTCGACGAGGGCCCAGGATCGCGGCAGCGGCGAGGATCACGCGCGTCTTCCCGGCTCCCGGGCTGTCGCATTCCGACCAGTGCCCGGATGCGACGGTGCGGGCGGCGAGGTCCTGGTCCTCCATGAGAGCGAGCCCGAACCACGAGGGCACCTCGAGATCGTCAGGATCGGTGGCCGGCGGTGGGTCGTGGACGATCGGCGGCGGGAGCACCTCGTGGCGCTTCGCAACCGCGCCGTCCGGGCGCTGCACGACAAGGCCCGCCCGCCGCAGCTCCCCAGGTGCCAGCATCTCGGGGTCCGTCAGCCGCCAGAGCTTGCGCTTGCCGTCCCAGGTGGCACCGGGCAGCCGCTTCACCCACGTCCGAAGCAGCTGGCCGTTCGGGTGCCGATCGTCGAAGTCGAAGACGAGCTCGATCTCGGGGTCGTCCAGCGTCCCGGCGAGCGTGGCCGTCGCCGTCACGCGACCATCGGTCGCCGCCGCGACTGGCTCTGGGCTCGAAGATAGGCGAGGGCCTTCTCGGTCCCCGAGGTCCGATGCGGGAAGCGCCCGAGGGCTGCGAGGTAGGCCCTGCGGGTCGGCTCGGGGTAGTGGAAGTCACCGAGGCGCGACGGGAGCAGCCTCGGGTCCAGGACCGCCACCATGCCCTGGTCCGCTCCCGAACGGATCAGTCGTCCGGCCGCCTGCTCGAGGAGGAGCGCCGCGTCGGCCACATAGACCATCCGGTCCGCAGCCCACCGGTCGATCTGGAGGCGGCTGCAGAGGGTCTCGACTCGGGCGTCGTCGACGGGATTCGAGGCAGAGCGGGGGCAGCGGTCGACGACGACGAGCGAGCAGGTTGCACCGGGCGCGTCCACGCCGGTCATGAGGCTCTTCGTGCCGACGAGGACCGAGCGATGGTCTTCTCGCCAGTCCTCGATCAGCCGACGAAGTGGCGGCCCGTCCCACTGGGAGTGGACGGTCATGCGCCGATGAGCTCGCCGGAGCCGCTCCGCGTAGAGCTTGCCGGCGTTCGTGGTCGCTGCCAGCACGAGGGCCGAGCCACGATTCGCCCCGACGAGCTCGCAGATGATGCCGGCCGCCCACTCGGGGTGGCGATCGACGTCGAAGGTCGCCCTCGTGGCGCCAGGACGGCCGATCTCGGCCTTCGTCGCCTTCGGGATGAACAGCCAGGACCGCTCGTATGCCTCCTCGAAGGGGCTCGGGTAGTCGACCCGGCGGGCCTCGACGCCGAGGTCGACGACGAAGCTCGCCGGCAACGTCGCCGACAACACGGTGACGGACATCTCAAAGGCCTCGTCCGTGACGTCGACCTGATCAGGGGCGTCGTCGGGTCCAGTCGAGACCTCCCGCTCCTCGCTCGGGTGATCCTCGGCCTGGCGCTCGTAGAGGTTGGCGCGCAGCATCCCCGAGACGTCGACCGGGGCCATCTTCACGCTGGCACCGGAGAAGCCCTGGGCGGAACCGGGCCCGCCGGGACGCTCAGATCGCTCGACCCAGCGGGCGACACCGTTGTCGCCGCTCGCGGCCTGGGAGACGTCGGCCGCCAACGCGTCGAGACGTGCGATCGTCCGGTAGCGGGTGACCATCTCCTTGGTGGTGCGGGCCTCGAGCGGCTTCGGCGCCATGCGCCTGGCTCGGCCGGCCCAGGCCTGGATCGTCAGGTCGAGGCCGCCGAAGGGGCTCTCGTCGGCGGCGACCTTCGCCACCTGTTCGCTCGAGCGGGACCTGCTGTCCTTGGCGGCGGCGGACTTGGCCAGAAGCTCGAGCAGGCGCTTGTCGAGCTGCTCGGCCAGGGCGGTCGCCTCGTCACGCAGGGCCTTGGCCCGGGCGGGGCGGTCCAGAAGGCGCTCGACTGCCCGCAGGGCATCGACAATCCTCCACGGGCTGATCGTCGCTGATCCCTGGTTGCGCACGGCCGAGGCGAGCCCGTGCGCCTCGTCGACG
>JAJYXS010000098.1 GCA_021801615.1 Actinomycetes bacterium | reverse complement strand
TCTCGACCGCGATCACGGCGGCAGAGACGGGCCATCTCGTGCTCGCGACGCTCCACACCCAGGACGCCCCTTCCACGATCGACCGGGTGATCGACGTGTTCCCCCCGAACCAGCAGGAACAGATCCGCATCCAGCTGGCGTCGTCGCTCGCAGGCGTCGTCACCCAGCAGCTGGTTCCGACCGTGGACGGCAAGGGCCGGCGCGTCGCCGCAGAGGTCCTCGTGTGCACGCCCGCGGTCCAGCATCTGATCCGCGGGGCGAAGACGCACCAGATCTATTCGCTCATGCAGACCGGTGCTCAACACGGGATGCTGACGATGGACCAGAGCCTCGCGAAGCTCGTGCGGGAGCGGGCGGTGAGCGAAGGCGTGGCGCTCGACCGGTGCCGAAGCGCGGAGGACTTCCGCACCCACCTGCTCGGGAGGTGACGTGGCGACCACCTTCGACTACAAGGTGCGCGACAGGAGCGGCAACCTGATCGAGGGGTCGCTCGACGGCGACAACCTCGCGTTGGTGGTGAGCAGGCTCCGCTCGATGGGGTACCTGCCGGTCTCGGTCACGCCGACGAGCGGGAGCCTGCGGGGCGAGCTCGTGATCCCGGGGGTGACCGACCGGATCAAGGCCAAGGACGTCGCAGTCTTCACCCGCCAGTTCGCCACGATGGTGGAGTCCGGCCTCTCGATCACCCGGGCGCTGACGGTGCTCTCGGCGCAGGTCACGAACCAGCACCTCGGCCGGATCCTGCGCTCGGTGCGCGATGACGTGGAGTCCGGTCTAGCGCTCTCGCAGGCGCTGGCAGCCCATCCGAAGGTCTTCGACGAGCTGTACGTGTCGATGGTCCGCGCGGGCGAGCTCGGAGGATCGATCGACGTCGTGCTGAAGACCGTCGCGACAGCGCTCGAGAAACAGGTCGCGATCTCCCGCAAGGTCCGCGGCGCGATGACGTACCCGGTGGTCGTGGTGAGCGTCATCTCTCTGCTCTTCGTCGTGATGATGGTGGTCATCGTCCCGGTCTTCAAGAACCTGTTCAAGACGCTGGACGCGCCGCTTCCAGTCCCGACGAAGATCGTGATCGAGATCTCCAACACGCTCGCGAGCTGGCGTGCAGGGATCGTGCTCGCGGTCGTCGTCCTTGCGATCGTCGGGGTCAGACGATGGATCGCGACCGAGCGTGGCCGCGAGAAGTGGGACGCGTGGAAGCTCCGCCCCCCGATCTTCGGCCCGCTCGTCCACAAGACCGCGCTCGCACGCTTCTCCTTCACGCTTGCGTCGCTCGTGGCGTCGGGCGTCCCGGTGCTCGAGTCGCTCGACATCGTCGGGCGGGCATCGGGGAACGCGGTCCTCTCGAGGGCGACCCAGGAGATCAAGCGCGCGGTGCGCGAGGGACGCCCGTTCGCCGATCCCATGCGCGCCAACCCGATCTTCCCGCAGCTCATCGTCCAGATGGTCGAGGTCGGGGAGCAGACCGGCGCGCTCGACGACATGCTCGGCAAGGCGGCGCTCTACTACCAGAGTGAGGTGGACCAGACCGTCGAGAACCTCTCGTCGATCCTCGAGCCGCTCCTCGTCGTGGTGATGGGCGGCGTGGTCGGTACCGTGATCATCAGCCTGTACCTCCCGATGCTCACCTACATCAAGTACGTGCACGGCTGACCAGCGACCGACCACGGCCCCCGCTGTGGGCAGAGTGCTCGGCATGCCCTGTTCGCCATCCCCGATCGGCCGAGGCGGTCGCGGGCGAGCGCACCCCAGATGTCTACGCCGATCCGAGCCCAGGCGTCCTACGCTGATCGGGGTGGCGACGCCCGACCGCCTCGAACGACTGACCGACCTCGTACTGGTCCTGCTCGGCGCGCCGACGCCGCGCACGCTCCAGGAGATCGCTGCAGCCGTTCCGGGGTACCCGGCGTCGCACGCCGGCCGTCGTCAGGCGTTCGAGCGCGACAAGCGGGTCCTGAGAGAAGAAGGGATCCCCGTGCTGACCGAGCCGGTCGACGGCCCCGAGCAGTACGGGTACCGGATCGATCCCGACGACTTCTATCTTCCGGACGTCGAGCTCGAGCCCGACGAGCAGGCTGCGCTGCACCTCGCCGTCGCGGGCGTCGACCTCGGCGACCCGAGCGGGAGGGACGCGCTGGCGAAGCTGGGGGCCTGGGGTGCCGCGCAGGCGCGCCCGGTGGCCCAGGTCGATGCCCCCGCAGCGCTCGTTCCGCTCTTCGAGGCCCTCCGCTCGAAGGCTGAGGTCCATTTCTCCTACCACGGCACGTGGCGCTCGGTGTCGCCGGGGACCCTCCATTTCCGCGCGGGTCGCTGGTACCTCGTCGGCTGGGAGCGCGAGCAGGGTGCCCGGCGGACCTACCGCGTCGACCGCATCGAGGCGCTCGGCGCGCCGGGGCATTCGGGGAGCGGCGCGATCCCCGAGGACGTCGCGACCAGCGATGCACCAGTCGACTTGTGGCGAGACGACGAGGATGCGGCACACGTGCTCGTGCGAGTCGACGCGGTGGAAGGGGCGCGCGTGGTCGCCGAGGTCGGAGAGCGCGCGCTTATCGATCGGGCGCCGGACGGGTCGGTCCTGCTGTCCCTTGGGGTGAGCAGCTTCGACGTCCTGAGGTCCTGGGTCCTCGGGTTGCTCCATCACGCCGAGGTGGTTGGACCGCCAGAGGCGCGTGCGGCCGTGGTCTCCTGGCTGGAGGAGATCGCGCGTGGCGCCGACGGCACGGTCGCCCCGGTGAGCGCACGCGCGCGGCCGGCGCCGGCACCGGCGCCAGAAGGCGCCGCGGAGGCGAGCCGCCGTCGCGGCGGCTCGAAGACCGAAGGCGCCGCGCGCCGCCAGGGGGCGGTGCGGGGCCTCCGCCCAGCCGCCGCGCCCCGCACCGGTGCGAGAGGTGCGAGCGCGCGCCTTCGCCGCCTGCTCGCCATCGTGGCCTGGCTCGCGGAAGTGGGCGCGGCGCCGATCGCCGAGGTCGCCGAGCGTTTCGCTCTCGCTCCCGACGAGGTCGTCCGGGAGCTGGAGCTCGCCGCGTGCTGCGGCGTCCCTCCCTACACGCCTGACACGCTGCTCGAGATCGTGGTGAGCGACGAGGTGGTCGAGGCGTTCCTGCCAAAGGGGCTCGCACGGCCGAGACGGCTCACGCCTGCCGAGGGCCTCGCGCTCGCGGCCTCCGCGCGCACGATCCTCGCAGTCCCGGGCGCAGATCGCGACGGGGCGCTGTCGCGCGCGCTGCGGAAGCTCGAGGCGGTGCTGGGCGATGACCGGCGCCTCGTGGTCCGGATCGACGCGCCGCCGCTCCTCGAAGAGGTGAGGGCGCTCGTCGAGGCGCGCGAGCAGGCCGAGATCGTGTACCACGCCGTCTCGACCGACGAGACCAGCGAGCGCGTGGTGGAGCCGCTCGAGCTCTTCTCGCTCGACGGCCACTGGTACCTCGACGCCTACTGCCACAGGGTCGGAGCGGTGCGCCGTTTCCGTGTCGACCGCGTCCGCGAGGTCCGCCCGCTCGGCAGACCGGTCGAGGCCGCAGCAGAGGGCCGTTCAGGGGCGGGCGCCTTCGTCCCGGGACCTGGCACCGAGACGGCCACGCTCGAGCTCGCAGGCGACGCGCGATGGGTCGCCGACTCGGTGCCCGTGCTCGAGGAGCAGCAGGTCGCCGGTTCTGCGCTCCGGGTCACGGTCGCGGTGGGAGGGCGCGCCTGGCTCGAGCGGCTCCTCCTGCAGGCCGGCCCCCGGGCGCGCGTGATCGCCCCAGCAGCGCTGACTTCGGTCGGACCGCAGGCCGCGCTCCGTCTGCTCCGTACCCGATACGGCAGGATCTAACATGGAAGACATTGAAACATCAGGAGAGTGCTCATAGAGGCTGCGGAGCCTGGTCTGCGCCGACGCCGACGTCCGCGCCCATGCCCGCGCGCCAAGCTGTGCCCACGTCCGGGCCATGCCGACCCCACGCGGTCGGCGGGTAGGCGGCAGTGCTCAGGGTCGTTCGGCTTCAGGACCGCACGGGGCGCTACTACCTCGGGGACCTCGCCCGGGAGCTGGACGCCTCCTCGATGCACGACGGCGACGGCCGGTCGTTCGCACGCGGCGGGCGCTGGGTCGGCGACGGCGCCGCCGGGCTGGGGCTGCACGGAACCGTGGATGCAGCGCCGTTCGCCTCGGTCCTGGCTGGTCGGCACCCGACCGATGGCCACCGGCTGAGGCTGCGCGAGACCCGCCTGAGCGCGTACGACCTCACGTTCGCCGCTTCGAAGTCGGCGAGCGTGCTGTTCGCGCTGGGAGGGACGCGGGCAGCTGCGGCGGTGCGGAGCGCGCACGAGGAGGCAGTCGAGGCTGCGACCGCCTACGTCGCAGAGCATGCGGCGACGGTGCGGCGCTCGGAGCCCGACGGGCGCCTGGCGAGCCCGGTCGACGGCCTCGTCGCCGCGTCCTTCACCCACGGCGTGAGCAGGGCGCTGGACCCGCATCTCCACTCCCACGTGGTGGTCGCGAACCTGGCGCGCGGCGAGGACGGGCGTTGGCGGGCATTGGACGGGCGCGGGCTGTACGCGCACGCGCAGGCGGCCGGCTCGCTGTACGACGCCGTCCTTCGCCACGGGGTCACCGAGCGTCTCGGGCTCCAGTGGGTTTCCAGGCATCCGCGCGGATGGGAGCTCTCGGCAGTCGATCCCGTCCTGACCGGCCCGTTCTCCGCAAGCCCGGCGTGTTGCCTCGACGCAGACGTCGTTGTCTCGGCGTGCGCGCCGCGTCGCATGGGCGGTGACGCGCGACCCGAAGGCCCCCTCGCCGTCTCCCGAGGAGCTGAGGGCGCGCTGGGCCGCGGTCGCTCACGACCTCGGCTGCGCCGTGGAGCCCATCACCCAGGCGCAGGTGTGCCGCGAGACCGGTGAGGTCGACGAGCACCGCTTCGCGGCGGTGGTGGCCGAGGCTGGACGTCGCGGCGTCGCTCGGCGGGACGCGCTCCGTGCGTGGGCGGGGTCGCTGAGGACAGGTGGTGGCGGTGACGAGATCGCGCGCTGCGTGGACGCCCTGTGGGACTGGGGCGGCGGCGGTGGAGTCGCAGAGCCGCTGCACCCGCCTGCCGCAGTGGTGCCTCCTCCACACGTCCTCCGGGTGCTCGGCCCGCGCCCTTCGTCGCCGGAGCGGCTCGCGATCTGGTCGTCCGCCGCCTCGTCGATTGCCCGCTACCGCGCTCGCTGGGACGTGCACGACCGGTGGCGCGTGCTCGGAGCCGAGACACGCTCGGTGCTCGCATCGATGCCCGCGCAGCGTCTCGCGGAGCACCTGTCGACCGCGCGTGCGATCGACGAGGCGCTCGGGCGGCTGGGTGGCGGCCCGGTGCGCGAGCGGCGCGCCGCGGTCAGCCGCGCCCTCGTTCGCGACGGGCTGTGACCGGGAGGTCGGGGCCTTCGCGTCGCGCGCGTCCGGCCGCGTGGTGGAGCAGGGCTCGGGGGACACCTCGGTCAGGCGTCCGCACGCGGGCCAACGGCAGGCAGTCGCGCCACGGCCACGACTGGTGGGCGGGGGTCAGGCGCACCCATCCCAGTCGGTTGCGCGCGTCGACGCACAGCGCCCATCCCTCTGCCCCACGCGCGACGAGGTCGACGGGGAGACGGCGACGCAAGACGGTCGCGTCGGTCGCCGACATCTGCGGCCCTCCCGCGCCGTGCGAGAAGCCGACCGTGCGGCTGCGCACCTCCCGCTCGCCGCCCAGGGCCGAGAGCGCCTCCAGGGTCCGTATGTCCGCGATGCCGCCGAGGACGACGGTCGCCCCGAAGATCGACACGAAGGCGTCGGCCTCCGTCCCCCATCGGGCCCGCGCCTGGGAAAGGTCCTGGAGGCACGCCAGCGTGAGGAGACCCTGCCCCGGCCCTTCGGTCACGAGCGAAGGGAGATCGGGAAGCGGCGCGATGTTCGCGACCTCGTCGAGCGCAAAGAGGACCGGCGGGCCTTCGCGCGCGCCGCGGGTGGCCGCGTGACGGTAGGCGGCGTCGCGTACCTGGGAGACGATCGCGACCACGAGCGGGGCGAGCAGCTGCTGGGCGGACGCGGGCGCGCACACATAGAGCGTGTGGGTTCCCTGGCAGAAGGCGTCAGGGTCGAGCAGCGGCCCTTCCGTGGACGCAAGAGCGCCGGGGGAGCGGTAGGCGGCGAGGACGCCCGACGCCGTCGACCAGATCCCGGACTGCTCGCGTTCGTCGGTGGTGAGGATGCCCGCGAGCAGATCCGTCGGCACCGCGTCGTCGCCCAGCCGTGCGGCGAGCGCGTCGAGCGCGGGTGCGCCATCGTGGCGGTCGACCCAGTGGAGCACGCGCCGCATCGGCACCTCCTCCAACGACGCCGCGTGCAGCAGCGGCGCGAGCAACGCGGCCGCACGCTCGCTCCAGTGGCCCTCGGCACCGACGCCGACGCCGCCTCGAGGTCCACCCCGCGCGGTCCGCACCATCGCGTCGGCCACCTCGAGCGCGCCGTGCCACTCGCGCGCGGCGTTCACCGGCGACCAACCGACACGGTGGACGCCGGAGGGCAGATCGAGCGCTCCGGTCGGATCGAAAGCGAGGCACCATCCCGAGGTCGTCCGGGCTTCGGCGGTCGCGCGCAGGACGTCTGGCTTCGTCGACGTCGCGATCACCGGGCCTGGCGCTGCGAGCACGTTCGGGATGACGAGCGCAGAGGTCTTCCCAGAACGCGACGGGCCGAGCACGAGGGTCGAGCGCTCCGCGCCGCTCCACGCCCAACCGTTCGCGCCGGCTCCGAGGTACACCCCTCCGGCGGCGCGTGACGCGTCCTGGACTCGGGCGAGCGAGCGTGCGAGGTGCGCCGAAGCGCGACGGGGTGATCCAGGAGGTGTCATCGGCCCGTCGCGCACGGCAGGTTCGTGCAAGAGCGGCCGGGATCACCGTGCCCGGTGCCGTATCGGGTCATGGTCTAACGAAGCTGGCACATCCGGCGGGAGCGTCCCCGTAAGGGGATCTCGCTGAGAGCTCGGGCCCCGTCGGGCTGTTCGCGTCGTCTGCGCGCTCGTCGATCGCGCAACCCGGGACATCAGGCGAGCGAGCTCCGCGACAGCGCGTCGAGCGCGCGATCGTGCAAGACCCCGTGAATGCTTGACCTGCTTACCGAAACGCACGGAGAATGTACGCAACCCGACACGTGATGGATGACGGGACGACGAGACGCGAGCTGATGATCGTGTGCGAGTCGGACGAGACGCATCGCGCAGAACGGTCGCTTCGCAGATACGAGTCGCGTTCTCCCGAAGAGGTCGGGTCCAGGATCGTGCATCCCTCGACGACGGAAAGATGACCGATCTCGTGTGGTGCACACCTCGACAAGCAAACCAACCGGTGCAGTCATGCGGAAGCCGATCACAGGGGCGATCGGCTTCCGCAGGCTCACCTCGAGCCAGCGTCGACCCAATCAAGGAGGTGCACCCGTGGCGGTCACCGCAACCAACCGCGTGCCGGAGAACGGAGCGACCAAAGGAACCACTGCCTCGAAAGCCGTGCGACCGACGGCGAAGGACGCCGCGTCCGCAAGGTCCACGGCCAAACAGGCATCTGCAAGCAGTGGCGGAGCGCGCAAGGGCGTGACCAGGGGCGTGACGGCGCGAAAGACCACCGCCACGCGGATCACGAAGCAGGCCACGCCGGCCGCGGCCAACAAGACGGCTGTGAACGAGACGGCCGCCAGCAAGGCGCCCGCCAAGAAGACGGCCGCGAGCAAGGCGCCCGCCAAGAAGACGGCCGCGAAGAAGACGGCCGCGAAGACGACGGCCAGGACCGCCGCGAACAAGACCACGGCGAGCCGGTCGAGCGTGGACAAGACGACCCCGAAGCGGGTCGGGACCGGACGTGCAGCGAAGTAGGTGGCTTCGCCTGTGCACAGGTGAGCGATCAGCCGCTCGGCGCGCGTCTGGGCACGGCGCCCTCGGTCAAGTCGCTCGGCCAGTCGACGTCGTACGCCAGCGCGGGCTCACGTACGACGCGGACGGCAAGCCCGAGCCTGTCGCATTCCGCCAGGTGGCGCGAGAAGGACGCGGGCCCATAGGAGAACCGGAACCCCGCATCGGTCGGGAGCTCGATGACGTTGGTCCCGTCGTCACGCCGGTCCGGGACGAGGGTGACCCCCTCGAAGCCCACGAGCCGGGGGAGATCACGCGCGAGCGGGAGGTCGGCGTGCGCGACGACGACGCGGCGCACGCCCATGTCCGCGAGCTGCGCCACCCCGGACTGGACCGCACCGTTCAGGCCCCGGCCCGGTTCCCACAGGACGAGCGCGCCACGGCGACGTGCCCAATCGGCCACCTCGGGGTCGTCGCACACGACGGCGACGCGCAACGGCGCGGCCGCCTCGAGCACCTGCTCGGCCATACGGCGGACCAGCGCCCTGCGGTCGTGGTCATCGAGCGCGTCGGTGAGTCGACGCTTCGCGCGCGCGAACGCCTTCACCGGGACGAGCACGGCGTGATCACCGAGGGCCGATGTCGCAGTGACCCTCGGCCTTGCGCGCGCTGGTGGGGTGCCACGCGCCGGTGCTGCGGGGGCCCTGGGGGCGACGTCCTCGCCACCGGTCACGTGACGGAGTGTACGGCGCGCCGCTGCTTGGAGTCTGAGCACCCTTTGCGGCTGGTCACCGCCCTGGAGCACCCTTTGCGGCTGGTCGCCCTGTAGCGCAGGTCGCCGGCGCAGCTGGGCGCGACCCTAGGCTCTGGGCGAGTGTCTGGCTTCTGCGAGGAGACCGGCGGTGTCGCGGTCGTGGGTGCGGGCTCGTGGGGCACCACGATCGCGATGCTCCTCTCCCGCAACGGACCAACCACCTTGTGGGCGCGTTCCCCCGAGCTCGCCGACGTGCTCGAGACGACCCGCGAGAACCCCTGCTATCTCCCAGGAGTCGCGCTCCCGCCTACCGTGCGCGCGACCGCGTCGCTCGCCGAAGCGGTCGCGGACGCGGCGACGGTGCTCGTGGCGGTGCCCTCGCACGGGTTCCGGGCCATCCTCGAGGCGATGGCCCCCGCGTTGGTGGACGGAGCGGCCGTCGTCAGCCTCGCGAAGGGGATCGAGGCCGGGACCAACATGAGAATGTCCGAGATCGTCGCCGAGGTGCTGCCGGACCATCCGGTCGGGGTGCTCACCGGACCGAACCTCTCCCATGAGGTGGCCGCAGGTCATCCCGCGGCGACCGTCGTCGCGTGCGACGACGAGCGGGTCGCCCAGCGGGTCCAGGGCCTGCTCCACAGCACGAACTTTCGCGTCTACACGGGCACTGACGTCGCGGGTTGCGAGATCGCCGGCGCGACCAAGAACGTCATCGCGATCGCTGCGGGGGTCTGTGACGGGCTCGGCTTCGGGGAGAACACGCGTGCGGTGGTCGTCACCCGCGGGCTCGCCGAACAGGTGCGGCTCGGGCTGGCGCTCGGCGGTCGTGCGCTCACCTTCGGGGGGCTCGCGGGCGTAGGCGACCTCGTCGCGACCTGCACGAGCCCCCAGAGCCGCAACTGGTCCGTCGGCTACGAGCTCGGAAGCGGCCGCCCGCTCCGCGAGGTCCTCTCCGCTACGCACATGGTGGCCGAAGGGGTGCGGACCGCAGCGCCGATCGTGGCCCTCGCAGAGTCTCACGGCGTGGAGATGCCGATTGCCGCACAGGTCGCCGCGCTCGTCGCGGGCGAGAGGTCGCCCGCGTCGGCAGCAGCGGCGCTCATGGAGCGGCCGCCGCGCGCCGAATGGGACGAGGCCTCCTTCCCTGAGTGAGCAGGCGAGCGGGTGTCCGACGCGGTCACGCGCCGGGTAGGCGCACGGTCGCGATGCCGTTGGGACGGAGCTCGAAGGCGCCGTCGAAGGGCTCGAGGGGGGATCCGCGCAGGTCGACGAGCCATCCGGAGCGGCCGTCGACCCGCACGACGGCCGGTGCGTCCGACGGGTTGAACACGCGGACCTCCAGCACCCCGGCTTCGCGGCGGACCGCGCTCACCTCTGCACCCTGCAGCCGGAGCGCGCTACCTTCGCCAGGGCGCGCACCGCCCCCGAAGGACGTCACCGGCTCGAGAGGGAGCAGGACGTCGTCGGCGAGCGCCCAGGGGTCGACGTCGCCGAGCGCGAGGGCGTAGCGCAGCTCGACGAGGCGTCCCAGGAGCTGGAGGCCTTCGACGGGGGTGAGGGGTCCGGCGGGGAACGGCCGGTACGCCATGCCAAGGCGGGAGAGCATCCCCGTCGAGCGCAGCACGGTGAGGGCGAGGGTGTGCGCCCTCGCTTCGTCGCCGCTCCCGGTCACGTCGACGAGCTCGTACTCGGTCACCCGGTCGTGGACCACCGTGAGCCCGCCGGCGCGGACGAACCGGCGTGCGGGGAAGGTGGGAAGGCCTCGCTCGTCGGCCCGGCC
>JAJYXS010000036.1 GCA_021801615.1 Actinomycetes bacterium | reverse complement strand
TGCGCTCGTCGACCGGGGTCACGCCCCAGCCGTAGCGCTCGGGCGGCGAAGCCCAAGGCTCTCCTGGACCGCCTTCTCGGTGGCACCTTCACCAACGTCTCATTCGCTGGCGCCACGAGGTTGGTGAAAGCCCTCGGGTTCGAGGATGACCAATGAACGCGCCCGCCTACCAGATCACCGTGTTCTGGAGTGCCGAGGACAGCGCCTGGGTGGCCGACGTGCCCGACCTGCCTTACTGCTCCGCTACGGGTGATACTCCCCACGAGGCCGTCGCCGAGGTCGAGACGGCCATCGGAACGTGGTTTGAAGCGGCTCAATCGAGCGGTCGCTCGACCCCAGTTCCCTCGGCCAGGTTTGCTCACGCCCGAGGCTCGACTCGAGCAGCGGTTTGAGCTGGCCGAGCAGGCCAGCCGCGATCGAAGAGCGACAATGCGGGACCACTCGTCCCCTGGTATGCACATATGCACATCAGCGGGAAGACGCGCGCCGGGCTCGAGACGGCGCGCTCACACGGCCGCGCGTGCCCACCACCGCCCGCCGGTCCCTCCCACCTCGACACGGATGCCGTAGCACTTCGACACGATCGGACCGGTGAGGACTTCCTCCAGCGGTCCGGCTGCGACGACGCGGCCGTCGGCCAGGAGCAGCCCGTGGGTGAACCCGGCGGGCACCTCTTCGAGGTGGTGGGTCACGAGCACCATCGCCGGCACGCTCGAGTCCGAGGCGAGCGATCCCATCCGAGTGACCAGGCGCTCGCGTGCCGCGAGGTCCAGACCGGCAGCGGGCTCGTCGAGCAGGACGAGCTCAGCGCCGCCCATCAGTGAACGCGCGATCAGCACCTGCTGGCGCTCTCCTTCGGAGAGCACGCCGAACGGCGTGCCGGAAAGCGCCGGTGCGCCTGGCCCGATGACGCGACGAAGGACGCGGTCGGCCGCGGCCCAGTCCTCTTCGGCGTAGCGTCGCCTGATCGGGAGCAGCGCAGCGTCCCGGCCGGTCACGACGACTTCGCGCGCAGTCAGGAACGGGCGCAGCATGCGCACTGTGGCGGCGCTCACCAGCGAGATCCTGGCGCGCAGCGCGCGAAGGTCGCTTCGTCCGAAATGCTCACCGAGGACCGACACCGCTCCCCGGCTCGGCAGGAGGCGGGCGCCGGCGACCTGGAGGAGCGTCGTTTTGCCCGAGCCGTTGGGTCCGAGCACGACCCAGCGATCATTCGGGCCGACGCTCCAGTCGAGCGCGTCGAGGATCACCCGTCTCTGGCGGACGACCGAAACCGCCATGAAGGAGATGGTCGGGACGGGTCGTCTCGAGGGGTCCGCGATCAGTTGGGGACCCCGCGACGACTCGGATCGTCGGTCAGGCGTTGCTGATGCCACCGTGGTCCTGCTGCTCATCTTCGCGAGTCTGCCCCGGGGCTGGGTGGAGCACCCAATTCCTCGCCCGATCCTGGTCGCCAGCGCCGCGCAGCCCGGGTTTCCACAGGTGCGCAGTCAGGCGGTGGGCGCCGATCCTCCGAGCCAGGCTAGGCGTGCGGCTCTGCACCCGCCAAGAGCGCGTCGATCTGCACGCGCGGCCCCATTCGGTCGAGACGCGAGCCGCGACCTTGAAGCACGATGGTGCGCCGGTCGTGCTCCTCCTCCCACAGCAGGTCGTCGTATGCCCGCGCCAGAGCCCGTCCAGCAGCTCTCGGTGTGCCGTCGTCGGCGTCCAGACTGTCCGGATCCGGTGCCGAGATGGTGCCGGGGGAGGCGCCGGGGGGCAGCAGGAACAGGTTGCGGAAGAAGATCGCATTTGCAGCGGGCCCGCTCCTGCAGAGGTCGTCCAGCCCGAAGCGCCCGAGGCTCGCCGAGGCGGTGGTTCGAGCGTCCGCAAGGAAGCCAGGGTCGCCGGTGGCGTCGGCGAGCAGGAGACCGGCTCCGATCATGGCTCCCTGGTTGTGGCTCCAAAGGTCGGCGACGACGGTGCCGTCCGGATGGATCCGGTCGGCGTACAGACCGTCGTCGCGTCCCAAGGCGGAACGGGTCCAGCGGTAGATGCTGATCGAATGCTCCAAGGCGGCCAGGTCGCCGGTCAGCCGGTGCACGAGCGCGCCGAGCGCGGCGGCGGGGCCGTTGGTGCAAGTGGTCCGGGACGTGCCGGCAGGATCAATGCTCCAGCGGATCCCGCCAGGGGCAGCCCACGTGTCGTCGGTAGACCATCCGGTGACGACGAATCGGAAGAGCCGCTCGGCGAGGGGAAGCGACACCGCGTCGTGGCACAGCTCCTGGTGGCGCACGAGGGCGAGGCCCAGCCAGGCGTTGTCCCCGTAGCAGACGCCTCCAGCGCGGCGGAGCGAGGGGACGACGCTCGAGTGGAACCCGACCGGACCCTGACCGGTGAGGGCGGCTGGGCCGGCGCGGTGATAGGTGGAGAGGGCGTCGAACAGCAGCGGCAGGACGTCGCGCACGCCAGCGCGGTCGGGCAGGGAGGCGAGGGTGCACAACGCCGACCAGGTGTTGGCGAACGGGCGCAGGTGCTCGTACGTGCGGCCCAACCACCAGTTCCGCCAACCGAACACTTTGCGCCGCGCACTGTAGAAGCGGTCGGCCATGACCGTTTCGAAGGCGACGTCGGCCCGGTTTGCTCGGACGCGACGGTCATCTGGTGTCGAGCTGTTCCACGAGCTGCCGTGCAGGGCGGTCATTCGAGAAGGTCGGGCCACCGTGCAGATGCGGATCCCCCGACCGCGGCGGTCGCGCCGCCCTCCATGCCCGCCGCGGCGTCCACCGCGACGCCACGGCGGTGGAGATCTGCCGCCGACGTGTGGCTGCAGTGTGTGCGGCCGTGTACCGTGCCGCGGGGCGAGACGGCCGAAGGGAGCACGATGCGGGCAGCCGTGTACAGACGGACGGGCGCCAGTGACGTCTTGGCGGTCGAGGAGATCCCCACGCCCGACCCGGGCCCTGGGGAGGTGCGTGTTCGCATCACGAGCTCGGGCGTCAACCCGACCGACTGGAAGACTCGATCCGGGATGACCGGCGGCAAACCTCCCTGGCCCCAGGTGCCGCACCAGGACGGCGCCGGAGTCATCGACGCCGTGGGCGAGGGCGTCGATGACCATCGTGTCGGTGAGCGGGTGTGGGTGTACCTGGCGGCGTTCGACAACCGCTGGGGCACGGCTGCAGAGTACAGCGTGGTTCCTGCCGGGCGAGCGGTCCCCCTCCCCGAGGGGGCGCCGGACGAGCTGGGCGCCTGCCTCGGGGTCCCGGCGGTCACGGCCGCCCATTGCCTGGGCGGCTGTCCCGAGCGGCTCCGCGGCGCCGTCGTGCTGGTCACCGGAGGAGCCGGGGCGGTCGGGCACTTCGCCGTGGAGCTGGCCAAGCACGCCGGTGCCAGGGTCGTCACGACCGTCAGCTCGCCCGAGAAGGCCAAGCTCGCCGAGGCCGCCGGTGCCGACCTCGTCGTCGACTACCACAAGCCTGGTTTCATCGACGATGTGCGGTCCTTCTCGCCTACGGTCGACCGCGTCGTGGAGGTGGCGCTCGGCGCCAACCTGGAGCTCGACCTCGCGTTGTGCCACGCCGGCACCGAGATCGTGACGTACGCGACCGAGACCCGCGACCCCGTCCTGCCGACGCGGCGTCTCATGACCGCCAACGCGACGATCCACTACGTCCTCCTCTACGGCGTGCCAGGACCCCAGCTGGCCGACGCCGTGAGCTGGGTCGACCGTGCGCTCCGGGACGGGGCACTGTCAGTGCTCCCCCTCCACCGGTTCTCCCTCGACGACGTGGCGGCCGCCCAGGACGCGGTCGAACGCGGCGTTGTCGGCAAGGTGCTGGTCGTTCCTTGACTCCGGGCCGGTCGACTTGCGCCGAGATGCCGCCGAGCTGCCGAGCCGAAGGGAGGTGGGGTGAGGTGGAGGTCCCGTGGCCGGCTGGACAGCTGCCGGACGGGTGCGCCACACTCCGCCGAACGGGTGAGCTGGTCGGGTCGTGCGGGTCATGAACGTCGTCGTGAGCAACGTGAAAGGCGGGGTGGGCAAGACCACCACGGCCGTGTACCTCGCGGCGTCGGCCGTCGAGCGCGGCTTGCAGCCCGTGCTGCTGGTCGATGCCGATCGGCAGGCGTCGTCCGCGGAGTGGCTCGAAGCCCGTCCCATCGAGGGGGTGGAGCTCGAGGAGGCTCCCTCGGAGCGGACGGTCGCAAGGGCGATGGAGCGCCACGAGGGCTTCGCAGTGGTTGACACGCCGCCAGGGGACGAGCGGGTCGTGCGAGCGGCGGTCGAGCGTGCAGACGCGGTCGTGATCCCGACTCGTGCGGGCGGCATCGAGTTCACCCGCGTGGTCGCAACCGTCGAGATGGTGCCGCCGGAGACTCCCTACGGGATCGTGATCTGCGCCGCGCGTCTCGGTACGAACGACCTCGGTCAGACCATCGCGTGGTGGGAGGCCGAACGGGTTCCGATCTGGGGGGTCGTCCCCGAGCGCGTCGCGATCGCGAGCGGCCCCGAGGGGCGGCTCAGCCGTGAGGGCATCGAGGTCTACTCCGACGTGCTTCGGCGCGCGCTTCGGCGGCGGCCGCGCTGACCAAGGCCACGCGGCCGCCGCCGCAGCCCGACGCTCAGCCGGGCATCGTGGAGAGCGCGGCCCTCGCAGCATCCGCGACCAGCGCGTCGTCTGCCGGGTCGACCGTGCGCAGGTCGAGGATCGTCCTGCCGCCGTGCACGCGCGCGATGACGGGGACCTCGGCGAGGCGCAGCGCCGCGGTGCGGTCGCCGGGAAGGGCCAGACCTGCCGAGTCGATCTCGAGGCCTGGCAGCGTCCCGCCTCCGGGGACTGACCGGCAGCGCACCACCTCGCCGACGCCGGCCGCCTCGGCGCGCGCGAGGAGGTCGTCGAGGGTCAGCCGGGCCATCCGCCAGAACGCGATCGCGTCGCCGTCGCGGCGCAGATAGGCGAGGGCCGTGTCCTGGAGGATCTCGAGGACGAGCCCGCCGGGCCGTAGCGCACGGGCCAGGGGGTGGCGAGCGCACGCCTGCACGAGGTCGCGCCGCCCGGCGATGACCCCCGCCTGCGGTCCCCCGAGCAGCTTGTCCGCCGAGAAGGTGACGAGCGCGGCGCCCTGCTCGAGCGCCTGACGAGCCGCCGGCTCGCCACGGAGCCACGACGGCGGTCCGTCGCGCAGCCACGGGGTCGTCTCGTCGAGGAGGCCCGAGCCGATGTCGAAGACGACCGGCGGTCCCAGCGTCGCGAGCTCGCGGACGGCGACGTCTTGGGTGAAGCCCACCATCTGGTAATTGGAGCGGTGGACCTTCAAGACGACCCCGATACCGTCTGGATCGTCCTGGACGACCTCTTGGTAGTCGGCGAGGCGCGTCCGGTTCGTGGTCCCGACCTCGACGAGAGCCGCGCCCGAGGCCGCCAGCACCTCGGGGATCCGGAAGCCGCCACCGATCTCGACCAGCTCGCCGCGGCTCACCGGGACCCGGGTGCCCGCGGCGAGCGCGCTCAGCGCGAGCAGCACCGCGGACGCGCCGTTGTTCACGACGAGCGCCGCCTGCGCACCGGCGGCGAGCGCGAGCAGTCGTGCGGCGTGGTCGCTCCTCGATCCCCTGCGGCCGGTCTCGAGGTCGAGCTCGACGTTCGCGTATCGAGCGGGCTCGCCTCTGCGGGCGATCCCGACCGGGGCTCGGCCGAGGTTCGTGTGGAGCAGCACTCCGGTCGCGTTGATCACCGGCCGCAGCAGGGTCCTCGCGATCCGCTCGGCGCGTGTTCTCGTGGTGCTGGGATCGCCCGCCGCGATCGCCTGGCGTGCCGCGTCGACGAGCACGGGGTGGGGGAGACCGGTTGTGGCCATCGAGCGTGCGAGGGCGTCGACGGAGGGAGGACGCGCTGGCCTGGCCGCCATGGCGCGCTCGGGGTCGGGGGTCGGCCCGGTCACCCCAGGACCACTCGCGCCGCGCCGGCGGCCACCTCGCCGACTGGGACGAACCCCGCGTCGGCGAGGTCGGCGACGGCGGCGACGTCCACCGTCGCAAGCAGGCCTCCAGAGGTCTGCGGGTCGAAGGCGATCGCCTCGCGCGCGGCTGTGGTCGTCGACTCGACGTGGCCCGAGAGGTGCTCGCGGTTCCGCCGGTCGCCGCCGGTTCGCACCCCGCGAGCCGCGGCGTCCAGCGCACCGGGGTACAGCGGAAGGGCTCGAGCGTCGAGGACGAGCGAGACGCCCGAGCGTTCCGCGACTTCCCAGCCATGACCGCAGAGGCCGTACCCGGTGACGTCGGTGACGGCCCCGACAGCGGTGCCGAGCGCCTGCAGCGCGGCAGAAGCCCGCCGGTTGAGCGCGCGCATTCCGGCGACGGCGGCCCTCCGGTCGTCCTCTCCTCCACCCTGGAGCACGATCCCAGTCCCGAGCGGCTTGGAGAGGACGACCGCCTGGCCGGCACGGGCTGCTCGCTTGGTGAGGATGCGGTCCGGGTGCACGAGCCCTTGGACAGCGAGACCGAAGACGGGCTCGTTCGAGCGGATCGTGTGGCCTCCGGCCACGACGCCACCGGCCTCTGCGACCACGCCGGCCGCGGACGACAGGACGGCGTCGATCACCTGGTCGGGAAGGTGCTCGGGGAAGGCGGCGATGTTGAGCGCGAGCACGACCCGCCCGCCCATGGCGAACACGTCGCTGCACGCGTTCGCCGCCGCGATCGCGCCGTAGTCCGCAGGTTCGGCGACCATCGGCGGAAAGAAGTCGGTCGTGGACACGAGCGCGAGGTCGTCGTGCAGCGCGAGCACGGCCGCGTCGTCGAACGCGTCGAGCCCGACCAGCAGCGAGCGGTCGGCCGACTGCGAGGCGAGCGTGGCGAGCAGCCTGTCGAGCGGCCCAGCGCCCCACTTCGCCGCGCAGCCTCCGCAGGTGGTCCACTGGGCAAGCCCGACCGCCTGGGTCGACCCGGCGGGCTCTGGCTGCTTCAGCGCATGCTTCTTCACCGCATGCTTCCTTCGTGCGAAGGCTCGGCGGATCGGAGCGGCAGCTTCGGCCCGGCGGTGCGCAGGTCACCGTTGCGTCGGGTCACGCCGATCGCGTCGAGGTGCGAGAGCAAGGGGAGGACCGTTCGTCGCGACGCGCCCAGCGCGTCGCGCACGTCGGAGACTCTCACGCCTGCGGGAGCCTGCTCGAGCAGCGCCGCGACGCGTATGGCGGCTTCCTCGACGGCGCTCGCGGCGTACCACAGCCCGTTCGACTCGACGACGAGGCCGCTTCGGACGAGGCGCCGCAGATCGTTGCGTGCGACCCCGGTGGGCGGGGGCGGGTCGAACGGCGAGCGGCGCAGCGCCGCAAGGAAGGGGTGGTCGAGGAGGTCCGCGTCGACCGCCGGGTGGCCGGCGTCCTCACCGCGAGCGTCGATGGCTGCGGGGTCGGAGGGCTTGGTCTCGGCGGCATGCGTCCGTGCCTCCGCGGGACGGTCGCGTGAGGGACCCTCGACGGGTCGCGCGCGCGCGATCCCGTGCGACACGGTGAGGTCGTCGAGGGTCGCGGCCACGGCACGCTCGCGCTCGTCGAGAACGGAGAGGTCGAGCCCTGGCGCGCCGGCACTGCGCACGCGCTCGATCACCGACGCTCGCATGCGCTGGAGCACCTCCGGATCGACCACCCAGCGTCCCAACGTCGGCGTCGCAGGAGATCCCGTGAGCCGCTCCAGCTCGTCGGTGTCGACCCAGCCGCGCTCGGAGACCACTCGGGCGACTGAGATGCTTGGTTCAGCCTTCGAGATCGGCAGGACGGGGGCCACGTCGAGCAGCGTGCCTCCGCCGATCACCTCCTTTCGGCCGGCATCGCGCAGCACGAAGCGGTCGCCAGGAGCCAGCGGCAGGGCCGCGGTGAGCCAAAGACGGACCTTGCCGCTGGACCCGGGGGAGATCTCGTCGCTCGGTCCGAGCACGCGCAACTTGATCGCCTGCTCCGAGGTGCCGAGGTGAGCGAGGTACGCGCCGCGCGCCGACACCGGGTGGCCAAGGCCGGGGCACGTCGCCAGGTCCGCGTCCGCCACGGTGCAGCGGTGCCATTGACGCGCGTGCACGAGCGCAGCGCCGCGCGCCGACGTGTGGTGGTCGACGCCGGCGAGGTTCACCGCGAGGCGGCGACCGGGCTCGGCCGAGTCGAGGCGTCTCCCGTAGCTCTCGAGCCCGCGGACACGCACCGCCACAGGAGCGTCCGCCGCAGAAGAGACGATGTCCAGGCGGTCACCGACCGCGACGGTGCCACCCGCGAGGGTGCCGGTCACCACCGCACCCGCGCCGTGGATCGAGAACGAGCGGTCGATCCACAGTCTCGGGCGCCCTCGGTCCGGTGCCGGCGGCACCGAGGCGACCATCGCGCCGATGGCCTCGCGCAGGCCGCCCGGGCCGTCGAGGCCAAGCCCGGCGGGCACGTCTACGGCCACGACGGGCGCGTCCTCCAGGAACGTTCCCAAGACTCGTGATGCAATCTCGTCGCGCGCAACGCCCAGCCGATCGGCGTCGACAGACGCCGCGTACGTCAGCGCCACCACGCCGCGCCGCACGCCGACGACGTCGAGGATCCGAAGATGGTCCTCGGTTTGTGGCTTCCACCCCTCGGTCGCCGCGACCACGAAGAGACATGCGTCGACGGCACCCACTCCTGCGACCATGTTCTTCAGGAACCGGACGTGGCCCGGGACGTCGACGACCCCGATCTCGATGCCCGAGGAAAGGACGGTGGACGCGAAGCCGAGGTCGATGGTGAGGCCCCGCCGCCGCTCCTCCTCCAGCCGGTCGGGATGCGTGCCCGTCAGCCACTCGACGAGCGTCGATTTGCCGTGGTCGACGTGCCCGGCGGTGACGACGACGCGTGATGGCGGGGCCGCACCCGCCGAACGTGCAGCGGTGTCAACGCGTGCCATCTGCCGCGCCATCAGTCGAGGACCTCGAGGCGGATGCGCTTGTTCCCCTTTCCCTTCGACTCCGTCTTGACCACGCGGATCCTGCCCACCTCGTCCGTTCTTCGGACGTGCGTCCCGCCGTCCGCCTGCCTGTCCAGGCCGACGATGTCGATCACCCGAAGCTCGGTCACGGAGGGGGGAACCAGGTTCACCTTCGTCCGGATGAGGTCCTCGTCCGCGAGCGCCGACTCGCGTGGCACGAACCGCACTTCGATCGGTCGCGCCGCGGCGAGCTCCTCGTTCACGCGGCTCTCGACGGCCGCGCCGAACCCCTCGGGGAGCGGATCGAACTCGAAGTCCATCCGAGCGCTGAGCGGCTCCATGTTGCCTCCGGTGACGGCCCTGCCCCACTCGTGCCAGATCACCCCGGACAGGACGTGCAGCGCGGTGTGGGTCCTCATCAGTGCGTGACGACGCCCCCAGTCGAGACGGCCGTCCACGGTCTCGCCGACGTCGGGCGGCGGTCCCTCAAGGACGTGCCACACCTCCTCCCCCTCCTTGCGGACGTCGACCACCCGTGCGCGTGCCAGGGTGCCCGTGTCGTGCGGCTGGCCGCCGCCAGTGGGGTAGAAGACAGTCCTGTCGAGCGTCACCCGGTTACCGTCGACAGCGGTGACCGTCGCGCGGACGTCGACGAGGTAGGCATCGCGGAGATAGAGCAGCTCCGTGGGCACGTCAGCGCTCCTGTCCAGTGAGGCAGGAGCCCGCCTCGGGGTCCTTGAGAAGCGCGTGGTGCATACCGGCCCCTGCCACACTACAGAGCTGCCACGCGACGCCGTCCCGGGCCACCGCCATTCGGCCTCCGGGAGCGATCTGACCTCGTCGGCGGTCCCCCGACCCGCCTTCGGCCCACCGTCCATTGCCACGTCTGCCATTGCCAGGCGTCGGCCATTGCCAGACGCCGCCCAAGCCGTGCCGTGGCCGTAGCCTTCGGCGGCAAGGAGGCGAGGAGGGCCGTCGCCCGAGACAGGAGACAAAGGAGAGTGCCGATCCCCGTCGGAGCGGGGTTCGCCGTGGCCCTGGCAGCGGCGTCGCTCGTCGGTATCGTCGCTCTTGCGGTCCCAGAGTCGGCCGTCGCAGCCATGGCTGCGTCCACCAGGGCTGCGTCCACCAGGGCTGCGTTCGCAAGCGTCGGGTTCTCTGGGACGGTGCCGGCTGGGAAGGTGGGGACGGTGCCGGTTCCGGCTTGCGATCTCGTGGTGGCTCTGGGCCACGCCACTCGAGAGGACCCGGTCGGACGTTGTTGCCACCGCCGTGGAGAAGCGGATACGCACAACCGGGGCCGCCGAGACCTCGGCGGGCAACCTGGTCGAGGTCCGAGGTCCGGTTACGGGGTCCGCCGTCCACCTGCTTCACCCTTGCCGAGCGCACCTGCGGGATGTGTTCCAGCTTTTCCACCTCAGCAGGGCCGGTCTCGTGCTCGAGCTCGATCGTCCGCCGCGCTCCCCTCGGACAGGACGAGGTGGGTCTCGACGGTGCTGACCTCGTAGCACACCTAGACCGAAGTTACGGCTCCCTTCCATCACTTTTGGGCCCTCACCAGGGACGATGAGCCGTGAGCCAGGATCGTTACTGTCTACGCGATCCGCCGGGGGATCGACACGCCGAGCAGCTCGAAGGCCTTGC
>JAJYXS010000007.1 GCA_021801615.1 Actinomycetes bacterium | reverse complement strand
GGCGGAATGCTCCCAACCATGGGGGCCCGAGAAGTCCACCAGCTTGCGTGCGGCGAGCGCAGGGGCGAGCCGCTCGCGCGCCTCGGCGTCGACGAGCGACCACGCCTCGTCGGTGAGGGGGGCGTGGGAACGCAGGAGGTTGTTCACGACAGGCCTCCTCTCGGGACCCCTCCGCCGAGACCGAGCGACCCTGACCGATCGATGCTGCCGGACTCCTGCTCCGGGGCAGTTCTGCCTTGCACGCGTGCTTCGACCTCGGTGATCGAGCCTTCGCTGAACAGATAGGTCCGCATGTGCGCGTCGAGCGTCGGATCGTGCCGCCGCAACCACTCGAGGAGCATCATCGCATGCTCCTTCTCTTCGTCTCGGTTGTGGGCGAGGATCGCAGCGAGCTCCGCGTCCTGGGTCGCGTCCACCCGCTGGTCGTACCAGTCGGCGGCTTCGAGCTCTTCTTGGAGCGACGTGAGCGCGCGATGGCGGTCGACCGTCTCGGGCCGCAGCAGCGCCTCGTTCTCATGCAGACCCTCACTGTTGGCCATCGGCTCCTCCGGCTCCTCCGGCTCCTCCGGCGCGCGCCCCTGGAGCCCGGCTCACGGTAGTGGACCGGGGGCAGCGGGTCGTCGCCGGCTCATCCCTGGCTCATCGTTGGTAGTGCTCGACCGTCTCCGGCGGGCGCTCTCCGGCGCCTTCGGGGTCGCGGCCTGCGTGCCGGAGAGCCCGCCGCTGGCGGAGCAGGTCCCACAGCTGGTCCAAGGTGACCTGCAGCTGCTCCAGCCGGTCACGCTCCTCCTCGCTCAGCCCCTGAGCCGTGGTCGCGTGGGCCTCCTCGAGCACGCGCTCCTCGTCTGCGAGCTCCCCGATGCGACGGATGATCTCTGCGTCGTCCACGTCCGCGATCCTCCCACGCTGATCCTCCCACGCTTCCGGCGCTCAGGCGACTGCCTGGAGCGCGTCGAGCTGGTCGCCGGGCCTCCCCCCGTCCGCCCGACCGGACGAGAGCGCCGCACCGAGCACGTCGGCGACGGTGGCCGCGAGGTGCACGGTCATCTGCGCGCGCACGTCCTCTGGGACGTCCTCGAGGTCCGCACCGTTGCGCACGGGCAGGACGACCTCGGTCAGCCCCGCGCGGTGCGCGGCGAGCACCTTCTGCTTGACGCCGCCGATCGGCAGCACGCGGCCTTGGAGCGTCACCTCGCCGGTCATGCCGAGGACCGGACGCACCGGCACGCCCGTCAGCAGGCTCACGAGCGCCGTCGTCATGGTGACCCCCGCCGAAGGCCCGTCCTTGGGCACGGCGCCGGCCGGCACGTGGAGGTGGAACCGCTTTCCCGCGAACGCCCGTGCGTCGATGCCGAGCTCCCCGGCGTGCGAGCGCACATAGGAGAGCGCGATCTCCGCGGACTCCTTCATCACGTCACCAAGCTGGCCGGTCAGCGTCAGGCCCTCGGGCCCGTCCGACACCGACGCCTCGACGTACAGCACGTCACCGCCTGCGCCCGTCACCGCGAGCCCGGTCGCGACGCCCGGCACGCCCACGCGGTCGGCGGGCTCGAAGAAGAACCGCGGCCGACCCAGCCAGCTTCTCACGTCTGCGGCGTCGACCACGACCGGCGTGGTCGCCTTGCCGGAGGCCAACGCAGTCGCCACCTTGCGCGAGAGCCGCCCGAGCTCTCGCTCGAGCGAGCGAACCCCCGCTTCTCGCGTGTAGTCGGCGACGACCGTAAGCAGCGCGGCGTCGGTCACTTCCAGCTCGTCCGTCCTCAACGCGGCGCGCGACACCTGCTGGGGCAGGAGGTGGTGGCGAGCGATCGCGACCTTCTCCGCCTCGGTGTACCCGTCGAGGTGGATGACCTCCATGCGGTCGAGCAGCGGGGGCGGCACCGTGTCCACGACGTTGGCCGTCGCGATGAACAAGACCTTCGACAGGTCGAGCTCCACCTCGAGGTAGTGGTCCCGGAACGTGTGGTTCTGGGCGGGGTCCAGCACCTCCAGCAACGCCGACGACGGATCCCCCCGGTAGTCCGACCCGACCTTGTCGACCTCGTCCAGCAGGACCACGGGGTTCATGGTCCCCGCTTCACGCAGCGCGCGCACGAGACGCCCCGGCTGGGCCCCCACGTACGTGCGACGGTGGCCACGGATCTCCGCCTCGTCTCGAACCCCCCCGAGCGCCACGCGCACGAACTTCCGCCCGAGCGCCCGAGCGACGGACTCCCCCAGCGACGTCTTGCCGACCCCGGGCGGACCCACCAGCGCGAGGATCGCGCCGGCGCCCCGGCCTTGCACCGGAGCGAGACGTCGTTCGGCCTGGAGCTTGCGAACCGCAAGGTGCTCGAGGATCCGGTCCTTCACGTCACGGAGCCCGTCGTGGTCCTCGTCCAGGATCTCGGCGGCTGCGGCCACGTCGAGGCGATCCTCGGACTCCACGCCCCAAGGCAGCTCGAGGACGGTGTCGAGCCAGGTCCGGATCCAGCCGTTCTCGGGGTTCTGCTCGCTGGTTCGCTCGAGCCTGTCGATCTCGCGCTCGACAGCGGCCTGGACCTTCTCGGGCAGCTCGCGCGACGCCAGCTTCGCTCGGTAGTCGTCTGGATCGTCCCCGCCCTCGCGGGCGCCCAGTTCCCCGAGCTCTTTGCGGATCGCCTCGAGTTGACGGCGGAGCAGGAATTCCCGTTGGGTGCGCTCCATCCCTTCCTCGACGTCGGTCTTGATCCGCTCGCGAAGGGCGAGGTCCGCGAGCGTGTCCCGTGCCCAGCCAAGCACGAGCCGCAGCCGGGCCTCGACGTCGATGGTCTCGAGCACCTGCACCTTCTGGGCGAGCGTGAAGTCGGGCGAGTAGCCCGACAGGTCCGCGAGCCTGCCAGGATCGGTGATCTCGCGCAGCTGCGCGGCGATGCGGCGCTCGCCGCGCTCGATCAGGATGTTCTCGAGCACGGCGCGGTACTCCCGGGCGAGCTCCGTCGAGGCGGGCGACGCGGCCTCCTCCTCCACGACCTCGGCTTCGACCCACAGCGCATCACCGGTCCCGGGCACACCGGTACCGATGTGGGCACGCCGATCTCCCCTGACGACGATGGCGACCATGCCTCCGGGAAGCTCGCCCCGCTCGGTGATCTCCGAGACCACGCCCACGGCCGCGTACCGGCCCTCGATGTGGGGCACGAGCAGCAGGCGGCCGCCGGCCGACACGGCCGCGTCCGCGGCCGCAACCGCCTCACGGGACTCGAGCGCCATGGTGAAGACCATGCCGGGGAGCATCACTCCGGACTTGAGAGGGAGCAGGGGAAGGGTCAGCCGTTCCAAGGGATGTTCATCTCCGATCCGTCCTGCCGTCTCCACCTGGGGTTCTCGAGGATCTCGGAGGCCTCGGGGTTCTCGGGGATCTCGGGGTTCTCGGGGATCTCGGGGTCCTCGAGGATCTCGGAGGCCTCGGGGTCCTCGTGAGCTCGGAGACGTGCTCGGACGACTGGTGAACGCTTTCGCGCCCCCGTGGTATTCCGCCAGGCGGTCGAAAGCCGTGACCGGAGGCTCGTCGGAGCCCGACGATCGCGCCGCGAGGAGCCGCGGTGCTTCGACGCGGGCGACCTCTCACGCTCTCAGGCGGAGCTCGCTCTCAGGCAGGGCTCGACCCCGTCCTGGGAAGGAACACGCGTGCCTGCCACGTCCCGGTCAGCGGCACGAGCGCGAGCCCCGCGCCCGCCTCGAGCATCCAGTGGAGCACCTCGTCGGGCGCCGCGTCACGCACAGGGTGGACGATCAACCCTCGGCGGGCGTGGTCCTGGCTGACGCGCCAACCGACGGGCACCCCGGCCCCGAGCTCGGCGAGCTGCGCGGCGGCACGACGCCCACGCGGGTGGAGGATCCCGACGCGCTGCTCGCCGGCCCCGCCCCTGCCCGCGCCCGCCGCGATCCAGGTGCACATGGTCACCGGAGGCTGAGCCGACCCGAAGAGCGCGGAGAGCACCCCGCGCGAGGGAGGTTCCACCTCTTCTTCGGGGACACCCGGCAGGAGGTTCATCCAGCCGTCGTGCGCCTCGGAAAGGACGCGCATCCACTCGAGCACGTCTGAAGTCTCAGGCGGACGGAACTCGAACTGCTCGACTCGGCGCCCTGCCATCGCGAAGTGTCTACCGCACGGACAAGACAAAGAAGACCACGCATCCAGCCTCACGCCGCCACAGATGGCCCGACGAGGGCCGGAGACGACGCCACCCTCCCGGCGAGAGCCGGGAGGGTGGAGGTCGGGAGAAGGCACGAGGACGGTTCCTCTCCCCCGGCGCCCGGTGTCAGAGGCGGGCGCCGGGATCCGGTGCGCTCACGCCGCCTTGGCGGTCGAGACCGAGCCGGTGTGCGGGAACTCCTCCTCCACCGGCACCTTGCGGACGTGCCAGAGGCCGAGCCCGGTGAGCACCAGCAGCACGAAGGCCGCACAGAAGGCCGCCAGCGCTCCGTCGAGAGCGAGTGTGCCGAAGACCGAGAAGGCGTACGCCTGCAACAGGAGCCCCTGGAGGGTGACCGCCCTGAAGCTCGTTGTCACGAGCGCGGCCATCTTCGCTGTCTTGGGGTGGGCCATCGCGTACGCGGAGATCTTCGCGTACACGCCGTGGAACGGCATCGGGTACACGTCCATCTGGACCTTGTAGGCATAGGCCTTGGCCTCCGCCCCGGTGAGCACCTGCTTGCCGGCGTACGGAAGCTGCACCGAACGCGAGATGTAGTTCTCGCTGTGCTTTGTGTTGATTGTCTTGGCCGACGGGAAGAAGATCTCCTGACGGGCCAGCTGGTTGTGGACCTCGTTGTTGGTGAAGTTGTACCCCCACAGGAGCAGGGCCCCCGCGGCGATCAGGACGATGGTGAGCATCGCTCCGCCGCTCGTCAGCAGCAGGTCCAGCGTCTTGCGTTTCATGGTCTTCGCTCCCTTCGCGACCGTTCCGGTCTCCCGACGCCCCCTTCGGAACGTCCTAGGGAAAGGGTGCTCGCTCCGGACATGCTGTGGGAGGGCCGGAGGTCCCACCGCCGAAGGCCGAAAGTCCCAAGATCGCGCCGCTCTCGCGCACGGCCGTGGCGACAGGGACGGCTCAGCAGACCACTGAGCAAGCGGATCACCGAGGGGCCCGGCAAGGGGCACAGGAAAGGCGATCACCGAGGGCTTACGAAACGGCTCAGGAAGCCCAGGACACGCGCTGGAGGCGGTGCCTCAACGTCGCGAGCGCGCGCATCTCGATCTGCCGCACCCGCTCGGGTGAGATCGAGAGGAGCGCGGCCACCTCCGTCGCCGTGCGCGGGCCGTCCGCCGACCCGATCCCATAGCGCAGGCGGAGGACCGTCGCGGACGATGCGGAGAGTCCCTCGAGGAGATGGTCGACCTCACGCGGCAGGACTGCCGAGATCGCGACGTCGCCGACGTCGCCCGACGCGTCCGTGATGAGCTCGCCCAGCTCGTTGCCGTCTTCGTCGATGGGCATGGACATCGACACGACAGGTGCCGCGGCTCTGCGGATCGCAACCACGTCCGCCATGCGGATGCCGGTCTCGTCCGCGAGCTCCCTGGTCCCTGGCGCGTGCCCGAGCCGCCGCTCGAGCCGTTCTGCCGTCTCCGACAACGCGCGCGCCTGGTCGCGCCGGTGTCGGGGCAGCCGCACCACGGACGACGAGTCTCCTACCGCCTGCGCGACCCCCTTGCGGATCCACCAGGTCGCGTACGTCGAGAACTTGTACCCTCGTCGCCAGTCGAACCGCTCGATCGCGTGCAGCAGGCCGATGTTGCCCTCCTGGACGAGATCGGCCAACTCGACGCCTCTGTGCTGGTAGCGCTTGGCGATCGAGACGACCAGGCGGAGGTTCGACCTGATGAACTCATGGCGGGCCTTCGTGCCTGCATCGACCGCATCTTCGAGCGCCCGCTTGCGCTCGCGGCTCATCGGGGGGGCTTGCTCGAGCTCGTGAGCCGCGCGCCGGCCCTCCTCGATCGTCTGGGCGAGGCGTACCTCGTCGGCACGCGTCAGGAGGGTATGCCAGCCGAGCTCGTCGAGGTACAGACGCATGAGGTCCAGGTCCCGGTCACCCGGGTGCTTGCCGCCATCTCCCCCTTCGTGCTCCATCATCGCAATCCTCCGTTCCTCGGCGCGCCCCGCGGCGCACGAAGCCAGGGTCCAGGAGTAACCCAGCGTCCCGAGAGCGGCTAGGGACTGAAGTCCTTTCCACGCGGCCGAGCGCGCTCCCGAGCCCTACGTCCTTCGACCGGGGACGGAGCCCGCGCGGCGCGGCCCTGCTCGACGGGGTGGGGGCACGGAGCTCACGAGCTCACGAGCTCACAAGGGACATTCGACCCTCCCGACCCTCGGGTCGTACGGAGCACGCTGTTGCGTGGAGGAACGTGTGACGACGATCTCGCAGGGCGCCAGCTGCTCGCGTCAGCCGACGAGGAGGCACCTCGGTCAGGCAAGACGCGTGGCTTCGAGGCTCCTCGGCGCGCTGTCCGCCCTTTCGATCAGCGCGATCGGCGCTATCGGGGTGACGGGCGTGGTCGGCGTCGGAGCCGCGAGGGCCCTCGTCCCGGTCGCCGGCGCGTCGGGCCCGGCGCCGTCCACCCACGGGATCGTGGCGATCGCGACACTCCCGCTCAGCCAGTTGCTGTCGCTGGCGCGCCGCGGGGAGGTCCGCTCCGCGCAGCTCAGCACAAGCACCGACACGGTGACCGGCACCTACGCGACAGACGGTACCGAAGCCCGATACCAGGCCGCCTACCCGTCCGGCTACGGCGTCCGCCTCACCGAACAGCTGCTCGCGGACCACGTGACGGTCTCTGCACTGCCGAGCGACGCCAGCTCCTCCTGGCTCCCCGTCGCCGTGGTGGTCGGCGGTCTCTTCGCCTTGGTCGCTTTGCTCGTGCTCGCCTCTCGGCGTCGACGCGCCGGGGATGACGGCACGTTGTTCGGGAGGCTGGGAGGCTCGCAGTCCGCTGCGAACCCTGCAGGGTTCGCCAAAGGGCACGGAGAGCAGGTCGAGGTGCCACCGACGCGATTCAGCGACGTCGCAGGGCTCGACGAGGCGGTCGAGTCCCTCTCTGAGCTCGTGGACTACCTGAAGTACCCCGAGAAGTACCAAGAGGCCGGAGCCGATCTGCCTCGTGGCTTCCTTCTCGTGGGACCTCCGGGCACGGGAAAGACGCTCCTCGCACGCGCCGTCGCCGGTGAGGCCGGTGTGCCGTTCTTCGCGATCGGAGCGTCAGAATTCGTGGAGAGCTACGTCGGGGTGGGTGCTGCGCGCGTGCGCGCCCTGTTCGACCGCGCCCGCGAGGCGGGCTCGGCGATCGTGTTCATCGACGAGCTCGACGCGATCGGCCGATCGAGGAGCAGTCACTCGGTGCCCGGAAACGAGGAGCGGGAGAGCACGCTCAATCAGCTGCTCGTCGAGATGGACGGCTTCGCCACTTCCGCATCTGTCGTCGTGCTGGCAGCGACCAACCGTCCGGACATCCTCGACCATGCGCTTCTGCGCCCCGGGCGCTTCGACCAGCAGATCGCTGTGCCGACCCCTGATCGTCGTGGCCGGATGCGCATCCTCGATCTCTACTTCCACCGGCGCAACGTCGCACCCGACGTGGACCCAGAGTTGCTCAGCCGGCGAACCGCAGGCTTCAGCGGAGCCGACCTGGCCAATCTCGTCAACACCGCGGCATTGCTCGCCGTGCGTGCGCGGAAGAACGTGATCACGAGCTCAGAGCTGGACGAGGCGCTCGCAACTGTGGCCCTCGGCCCCGCTCGGAAGTCCGCGCTCGTCGCGGCCGAGGACCGTCGCATCACGGCGTGGCACGAGTCGGGCCATGCGCTCGTCGGACTCTGGCTCGAGCATGCGGCGGACCCGATCTCCGTCTCCATCATCCCGCGAGGACAGGCAGGCGGGGTGACCTGGTTCCCGGGCCACGACGACATGTTCCTCAGCCGCCGCCAGGCGACCGCCCAGCTCGCCGTCGCGATGGCCGGACGCGCCGCAGAAGAGCTCCTCCTCGGCGACGACTTCACCCAGGGCGCCGCCCAGGACTTCCGGGCGGCCACCGACCTCGCGCGCCGGATGGTCACCGAGTACGGAATGGGCTCCATGGGGCCCGGTTTCGTCTTTCCCGAAGAGACGCACATCGGCGTCCTCGCCGAACGCGTGCATGCCTCCGTGCAGGTCCTGCTCGAAGAGGCCCTGAGGAGCGCTCGGGACCTCCTGTCACCTGCACGCGACGTCCTGGCGCTTGTCGCCGGCCGCCTCCTCGAGGAAGAGACGATCGACGGTGTCGAGCTGCTGGAGCTCGCCGGGCGCTTCCCGCCCGTTCGCAGCGACGCGGCACCGCAGCGGCGAGCCGGCACCGCCGCCGAGGACTTCCCCGCTGGCTCTTCGATCGCCTCTCGTGCACCGATCGCTGGCGCTGCGTGAGACGAGGCATGGGACGAGGCCTGGGACGAGGCCTGGGACGAGCCGTGGGACGCGGCATGGGACGAGCGTCAGAATGAGACCCGAAACGAGCGACACAGGTATCGAAGCGGGCATCGAGGCAGCTGCCCGCACCTCCTCGGGCGGGTCGGCCATGCACGCCGAGGTGATCGAGACCCACATGTCGGTGCTCTTCTTCTACGGCGCGCACGTGCTCAAAGTGCGCAAACCGGTCAGTTACGGCTTCGCGGACTTTCGCGACCCAGAGGAGCGCCGAGCCGACTGCTCGCGCGAGGTCGAGCTCAACCGCCGGCTGGCTCCCGACGTGTACGTGGGAACGGCGTCGGTGCTCGTGGACGATCGGACGGTCGAGCACGCCGTCGTCATGCGGAGGCTCCCTCCGACACGCAACCTTGCAGCGATCGTCGCGAGCGGCGAGGATGCCAGCGCGGAGCTCGAGCTTGTCGCCGAGGTGCTCGCCCGCTTCCACGAAGGCGCAAGGCGATCCCCCGCGATCTCCGCGTCGGCGACGTCGGACGCGCTCTGGCAACGCTGGCAGGCAACCGAAGAGGAGCTGAGCCGTTTCATTGGCACGGCCGTCGACGGGAGCGACTACCGACGCCTCGTGAGCCTGGCCCAGCGTTTCCTGCGGGGATGGGGAGAGCTGTTCGAACGCCGGATCGCCACGGGTCGGATCTGCGACGGCCACGGCGACCTTCAGGCGGCAGACGTCTTCTGCCTCCCGGACGGCCCGAGGCTCCTCGACTGCCTAGAGTTCGACGACACTCTGCGCCACGGCGACGTGCTCGCAGACGCCGCGTTCTTGGTGCAGGACCTCGAGCGTATGGGCGCCGACGCAGCGTCACGAAGCTTCTTCGACGCCTACCGAAGATCGTCTGGGACGGACCAGCCAGAGGCTCTCCTGCACTTCTACGTCGCCGCTCGCGCGCACGTGCGTCTCCTCGTCGAGTGCCTCCGCCTCGAGCAGGGTCTCCAAGCTCCTGCGCCTGACCCCTCGCGGATCCTCGCACAGGCGCTCGCACACCTCGAAGCGGCGATCCCTCGGCTCGTGCTCGTCGGCGGGCTTCCGGGGACCGGCAAGTCGAGCCTCGCGACCTGGATAGGCGAGCAGCTCGGCGCCACCGTGCTCTCCACGGACCACGAGCGGCGCACGGACCCGTCCGCTCCGAGGGGACCGTCGCCGTTCGGCAGTGGGCAGTACACGTACGAGAGGCGCCGCGGGGTGTACGAGCAGCTCCTCCAGCGCAGCGCGGCCCTCCTGCACGACGCCCGGTCCGTCGTCCTCGACGCCACCTGGTCGAACGCGGAGTTTCGCCAGCTCGCGGCGGCCGTTGCACGCTCGACCTCCACGACCCTCGTCGAGCTCGAGTGCAGGTGCGCTCCCGAAGAGCGGACCAGGAGGATCCTCGCCCGCCACGGGGTCGAGGCCGTCGAGTCCGACGCGACCCCTGCGGTGGCAGACGCCCTCGCCGAGGTCGCGGACCCCTGGCCGACCGCTCACGTCGTCGACACCTCGGGCCCTGTGGACCTGACCCGCAAGGCCGTGCTCGAGGTCCTGCACGCCGAGATGCCAGGCCACGCCGCTCCGATGCAGGAGTCCGGGAGGGGAAGCGGCCAAAAAATCTCGTGAGCGAAATCCGAGATCGAAAGCCCAGGTCAGAGGCTTGGATGAGCGTCGTAGAGCGGAATCCGCACCGGCTTCTCCCCCACTGATCCCCCACGGGTGGTGGAGAATCCCCCACCAACCGGAGCGAAGAGGCCAGCCGATCCGGCGGTGCCTGCACAGGACGGGCATGACCAAGTCGCCGACCGGAGTCGTCCCATGAGCCGCCGCCGAGACCTCCCGTCCGGCGTGCGCCGGCGTGTCTGGCCGAGCTGGACGGTGACCTACGAGGTCCGCTGGTACGACGCCGGGACAAGCGCCACTCCGAGTCCTACGACACCGCGGCAGAGGCCGAAGCCGCACGCCAGGAGCGTCTGCGAGAGCGCCGCCGGGGCGGCTCGGGGGAGCCGACTGGCGGGCGGATCACGCTCGATGCCTGGTGGAGCAGGTGGGCGTCGTCAAGGCGCAATACCGTTTCCGTTAGGTCGTCGAGGTGATGGCCTCCTTTTCGGGAACCCCGACGACGACCGCGGCTTCGTTC
>JAJYXS010000209.1 GCA_021801615.1 Actinomycetes bacterium | reverse complement strand
GGTGGGAGCGGGTAGGTCGTGGGCCTGCGAACACGGGGGACGACCATCCTCCCTGAGGCGTCGAGCACGGAAGCCTTGAGCCCGGTGCCGCCGATGTCGATCGCGAGCGTGTGGGGCCGACCCTCCTCCCCCGGGCGCGTCTCATCGGTCACGGAACCGACTGTAACGCTCGTCCCTTCCGTTTCCCGCGGCGCGGGCCCTTCGCGTGTGACCGGACAGGGCAACCCTGGGCGGCCTGCTCTGCCGTGTGCCCGTGCGAAGGAGGCTCGTGGCGCGTGCGGCGAGCTCGTGATCGGAGAACCAGGGTCGGAGCCGCACTCGCGCGGGCGGCAGCGCGCCGTAGAGGAGGACGGCGGTGCTCTTCGGGAGCCGCCGAAGGGTGTCGGGGGGCAGGAGCCGGCGCACCTGCGACGAGGTCGTCACGGTCCGCTCGCCCCGTGCGCCATGGGTGATCGACGGGGTCACGAGCTCCCGGTCGCCTGCGAGGTGGCTCGCGAAATCGAGCGTCCCGGGGTCGGCGATCCCTGGCAGGAACAGCTTCGCCCGATGGTTGTTCACGACGGTGGCGGCCCGCTCGCCGTAGCGGGCGCGGACCTGTGCCAGGTCCTGCCAGACCGTGACCAGCTGGACCCCATGACCCGCGCAGGTCGCGGCGAGCCCGTCGAGCTCCTTCAGCGGCGCGATGTTCGCCGCCTCGTCGAGGACCAGGAGCAGCGGGGGGTCCAAGGGCCGGCCGACACGCGCGGACGCGGCGAACGCGGCATGGACCACCTGCGAGACCAGCGCGGCGAACACGGCCCGCAGTCGCTGCTGGTCGTGCGCAGGCGCGCACGCGTACAGGGTGTGCGCCCCCTTGAAGAGCGCTTCGGGATCGATCTCGCCGCCTGTGATGACGTCGCTGGCACCGGTGCCCCAGCCTCCGCCGGGCGCGCGGATCCCGAAGGGTGGGGTGTCAAAGGCGCCCCCTGGAGCACACCCCGCCTCCGGTTCGGCGAACGGCTCGAGAACCGTCTCGGCCGTCGTGTACACCGCCGAGCGTTGTCGCTCGTCGCGCAGCCACGTCGCCCTCGCCGCCTGGAGCGCCTCCGGCACGCCCGCCTCGTGGAGGATGTCGAACACTTCCTCGGTCTCCTGGGTGTCGACCCATCGCACGACGTCGTGCATCGTGCGACCCGACCTCGCCGCGGCGAACAGCAGCGGGGCCAGCAGCTTGGCCGCGGTCGCGTACCAGAACTCGCCGTCGGCGGACGTCCCCTCACCGCGGGCGACCTCCGTCAAGTCTGCGGCGACCCGGCGGGCACGCGGCCACGTCCGGGCCGCAGAGACCGGCGACCACCGGTTGCGAGGGAGACCGGTGGTCCCGACCGGGTCGAAGCACCAGACCGTCCCGCACCGCCTGCGCCACCCGAGGGTGTCTCGGACGAGGTCGGTCTTGACGCTCGCCGCGACGACCGGTCCGTCCCACCCGAGGATCGCCGGTACCGCGACGGCGGTCGTCTTCCCGCTCTGGGTCGGGCCGACGACGGCGATCGACTGCGCGGGTTCCGCCGCGAGGATTCTGCGGCCGAGCGCGCGGCCTGCCTCCTCGCCGATCACGAGCCGGCCACGCGGGCGCTCCCTGCACACGAGGGGCCGAAGATCGGCTCGGCGCGCCCAGCGCGCGCCGTCGGCGGGCGCGGCCACCCTGGCCGATCCGATGAGCGACCGAGCGACCGCGGCTCCTCCAGCCGCAGGGGCTCTCCGAGCGCCTGTGCGCCCGGAGCCGGCTGCGGCGCCGGGCTGCGTCCTTTGGCGGCGAGCGAGCCCTCCGGAGACCAGGACCGTGACGACCGCCGCTCCGCCAAGAAGGAGGCTCAGATGGGCGGTCACACCGAAAGAAGCTGCTGCGGCGTCGGGTCGCCTGCAGGCCGGCGCCGGCCTGGGCCGTCGCGCTGATCGGGGCCGTCGAGCGCGTCGAGGCCGTGGGGGTCGTCGAGGCCGCCGAGAGCCGGTAGCGGGTCTGGCGCCTGCAGCGCCATCGCTGCGTCCGTGTCGACGATCGCCCGCTCGCCCCGACCCACGACGTGCTGCACGAGGAACGACCGTCGCCCCACCTTCCAGAGCGCGACGCCGCGCCGGAGCTGCGGCACGACGTCGGCCTCCGTCTCGGAGAGCGAGAGGAGCTCTCGCGCGGCCGCCACCTCCCCGGGCGCCTGCCCGTACACGACGCGCGTCTCGGAGTCCGCCAGCAGGCCGCTCGCGAGCCCGACCTGCTCGGAGCCGGCAGCCCCCACCGCCTGGAGGTCCGACACTCGGTGCAGCACCGCGACGTTCGCGACCCCGTAGGCCCTGGACAGCTTCCAGGAGGCTTGGAGCCAGCGCGCGACGCCCAGGTTCGCCAGCACCGCCCATGCCTCGTCGACAACGACGAACACGCGCGCCGCGCCCGATGCCGAGGCCTGCCTCGCGAGAGCCGCCTGGAGCCACGCGGTCGCGCATGCCATCAGGACGCCGAGCGCAGGTGAGTTGTACAGAGCGGAGAGGTCGAGTGCGACGAACGCTCCGCTCAGGTCGAGCCCGGGGGTCGTCGGTCCATCGAACATCCCGCGTAGGTCGCCGTGCACGAGCCTGCGGAGCTCGAGCGCGACGTCTCGGCCGTCCTCCAGCAGCGTCGCACGGTCCGTGCGCACGCTCGCCGCGGACTCCGCGCTCGGCTCCAGCAGCGCATCCACGACCTGAGGCAGGGTCGGCACCCCGCGGGTGAGAGAGACTGCGGCGAGCGCAAGGTCAGTTGCAGTGCGCTCGCGCGGGAGGAGCTGACGACCAAGGCAGGCGGACGCCAGCGACGCCAAGACCTCCGCCTGCCGGCGATGAGCCCGCACCGGTGAGCCGCGCTGCGCCAAGGTGGTTCCGGGAGCGGAGCGGCGGAGGGCGGTGCCGGTGGAGGGGCCGGCGCCCTTCCCGGGGTCTGGGCCCTTCCCAGGACCCCGGGAAGGGCCGGGGGCGGGGGCGCGGTTCGCGACGAGCTCGTCCAGCGCCTCGCCGCTCGGTCCGGGATCGAGGGGGTTCAGCCGGACCGAGCCGCCGGGGCGCAGCGCCACCGGCCGCGCGCCCCACGCCGCGGCGAGGGCACGGTACTCCCCCTTGGGGTCCACCACCCATGCCCGGCGTCCGAAGACGGCCTGGCGCCAGAGGTAGGTCTTCACGAAGGCGCTCTTCCCCCTCCCGATCTGACCGAACACGATCATGTTCGGATTCGAGAGGATCCCGGCCGCATAGAGCTCGAACGGGTCATGCACGAAGGACCCGCCGAGCATGTCGCGCCCGACGAGCACGCCGCGATGCCCGAGCCCGGCTTCGGTCAGCAGCGGGTAGGCCGCCCCGAGGTGGCGCGTCGTCACCTGGTGGGCAGGGACACGTGGGCCCGTGCGGGGGTTCAGCATCGTCGCCTGTCTCGCTCCGGGGAAGAGACGGTGCCGATGCGACTGCAGTCTCGGTTCACGTGACGAAACGGTCGCCCGCCGCGGACCGCTCGACACCCGCCGTGGTCCAGCGTCGCAACGGTACGCGAGACAGTGGGCAGCTACGACCGCCAGTGAACGACTCCGCATCGCAGTGGGCATGCGGCTTCGACATTTCCGCGCGGCGTGGATCGAGTGCCGAGTGCGCAGATCCTTGCGACCGCTTGCCTCGAGCGGCACACTTCGGAGGGAGGTGGCCGGCGCGGTAATGCCGGCGCGGTAGTGGAACAGGAAACTCGTTGGTTGGCGGGCACCCCGAACTGGCGCCGCGCCACGGTCAACCGTCACAGTCTCGACGCCGCGTGCAATCAGGCAACACTCAACGTGGCGCGGTCGATCAGTGTCGGGAACCATGTGGTCCAACCCGGCGGGGCACCGAGCCCGAACTAGCCGCGAACTAGCCGATGCTCTTCACGAACCCGTTCGGCGTTGCCGCTCCGGTCCCCGGTCGAAGTGGGACGTCGTACCGGCTGGCTGGCGGATAGGCAGGCCGGCTGGCTGGCGGGCAGAGGGAACGACAGCCGAGCGCTTCCCTGGCTCTGGGGACTGCGCTTTCGACCGGAAACCGACGGACCTGGCCCCTCGCACCACCACGACGCCGAGCACCGAGATCACCGCGTGGCGTGCACCTGCATGCCGACGGCGCTCGCCGCGAGCTAGGGCATGCTCAGGCGTCGACGCCCTCTTCCTCCAGGAGCTGCCACGTCGCGACCACGATGCCTTCCGCTCCTTCCGCCCGTCTGGAGCGAGGACAACCTCGGGCGTCGCCTTCACAGCTCGGTGATCGCGAACACCGGGTGCTTCGAGGCGATCGCCGCCAGCTCCTCGTCGGTCGAGGTCGCGCCGACCCCCTCGAAGAACACACCGACCTCGGCTTTCCAACGCTCGAGATAGGCGCGCAGCACCGGGATCTTCTCCGCATCGAGCAGCTCGGTCGCCACGTAGTGCGTCCGCCTCCGTCCGAGCAAGAGGTCGAGCCGACCCCCGGCGGCACGGACGTTGCGGACCCACTGTGCCTCTCCACGTGGCGCTACCAGGTACGCCGCGTCCCCTACGGCGAGCAGATTGACCGGCGTCTGCCGAGGAGCACCCGTCTTCCGGCCCTTCACCTCCAGCACCCTGCTTCCCCACACGCTGATGCCCAACCTGGTTGCTCCGACCACGGCTGCGTTCACGACGTGCTTCGTGAACCACCCCGGTGGCCGGTAGTGGCGTGTTTCCTCGCTCATGTCCATGGTTTGTCGCAGTCGGATGTTCGTCATGGTCGCGAACGTCGTTCATCGGACGCACGTGCCCACACGAGCCATGACGGTCGGACGGTGCTCGTGTGCCCGGCGCGCGGACGAACGGACGAGCAGGAGCCGGGCACGTGATCACTGCGAAGTCCGTCAAGTCACGTACCGCGGGGTGGGACCTCCGAGTCCAACGGGGAAGACGCGGGAGCCGATGGCCGCCGCGAACGCGCGCAGGCTGCACCGCATGGCACGCCCGTCCGCCGAGCCTCGATCCGAGACCACGTGAAGATGGCCGCCGCAGCCACCGCCGCGACCACCAAGCCAATTGCGGCACCGCCAGCCAACGAGCCGAGCGAGTAGCCCACGACTGCGACCAGGCCGACGCGGAGAAGAAGACACGAGCTCACCGTGCAATCCTAGCAGCATATACCCCCTGGTGTATCTCGATCGAAAGCACCTCAGCTCGCAGGTCTGGTACGTCTCGCAGGTCTGGTACGTCTCGCAGGTCTGGTACGTCTCGCAGGTCTGGCCGTCTGGCAGGTCTGGCCGTCTGGCAGTCCGGATCGGGGCGACCTGCTAGAGATATTCCGATGATCCACGTGAGGAACTGGCAGCACTCGTTCGCAAACGACGGCCGCGACGGCTCGATACCGGGTTACGCGCACCAGAGCCTGGTAGACCGCTCCATGGGTGCGATCCACACGGACCTCGGCCTCGTCCGGCTGTCGCAAGGGGCGCGGACGCCGCGGCACGTGCACTCCTTCGAACAGTCCGCCTATGTGCTGCAGGGCAATCCGATCGTGGAACTGAAGCACTCCCGCTACCAGCTCGAGCCCGGCGACTACGCGCTCTTCCCGGTGGGAGCTCCCCATGGCTGGAGCGTCGCGGCCGGGGAGACGCCCTCTGGCTCGAGCTGGGAGCTCCACAGGTCACCGGGAGGCCCGACGAGACGATCCTCTTGCGCGACGAATCCATTGAGGGAGCGGCACAGCCCACGTCATCAGGGCGAGCGCCTCGACCTCCCTTCGGCGATCCGACGCTGCGGTCTTTCGGGCACTACACCGGCACCGGCTCCCAGATGGAGGCGCTCGCACTCCACGACCCAGCCCGGGGCCGCGATCCCGCCGGGATGGACACGGCTCTCCTGGCCTACAGTGGCATCTCGGTGAAGATGATGGTGGACGCGGCCCTGGGAGCCGACCTGTCCACGATGTTCATGGTCGACTACGAACCGGGCGGAGCGGCACAAGTGCACGACCACCCGTTCGAGGAGGCGTACTTCTTCCTCCAAGGCGAGATCGAAGGGGAGATCGAGGGCGAGACCCGCACCTTCGGCGCGGGACAGGTCCTCTTCTGCGGCGTCGGCAGTCTCCACGGCTTCTTCAACACGAGCGGAAGGCACGTGCGCTGGATCGAGACCCAGGCACCCCAGCCACCACGGCGCCATTCCTACCGTTGGCCATCGCACTGGGCTCACCTGGCCGAGCGCCAGGAGGAGCCCCAGCCGGAGTGACCCAGCACCCCTGGAGGCGACAGCCGGCGCTGCACACATCGAAGCTCACCCGGGCGGCGCGCCGCGCGGTACCGGTTCGGTATCTGCTCGGACTTCGGCAGCTCCGGGCACCCGGACCCGCGCATGGCCGTCTGCCACATGTGCCGGCACATGTGCCGGTCGATCCATGGCGTCAAAACCGAGGCTCGTCACCCCGAGGACAAGTTTCCTCGCTCGTCACCGAAGCAACCAGCCACCATCGACGAACAGGTCCGCACCGTTCATCCCGCCGCACTCGAGCAGGAAGGTGGCCGCCTCGACGACCTCGGAGGTCGTCACGAGCCGGCCGATCGGCGTGCGCGCGACGAACGCCTGGAGCGGCTTGTCGACCCAGTAGGGGCTGTCGCCCACGATGCCCGGATGGATGGCGTTGACACGGATCGGAGCCAGTTCACAGGCGAGCGTGCGCGCCATCCCCGAGACGCCGCCGTTCACGGTGCTCACCGTCGTCGAGCCGTCGTAAGGCCGCTCCTTGGCGAGCCCGCCGAACAGGAGGACGGACGCGTCGGGCACGAGGCGGTCGTGCAGCACGTGCACCGCCTCGGAGTAACCGACGAGCTTCAGCGTCACGAGCCGCAGTGCTCGCCGCACGTCGTAGCTCGTGACGCGGTTCACGTCACGCTCGACGGCAGCGATGACCAGACGCTGCACTGGACCGATCGGCTCGAGCGCGTCGCGAATGGAGGCAGGCTCAGCGAGATCGACCCCGATGCCGGTCACGTCACCTCCGAGGTCGGCAGCGACCTTCTGCGCGCGCCGCTCGTCGCGGCCCGACACGATGACCCTCTTACCCTGTCGGGCATAGACGCCCGCGAGCTCACGGCCGATCCCCGACGTTCCGCCCAGCACCACGACCGCTCCATCCATGTGCGCTCCTTTTCCATCGTCACCGATCTTCTGATCCTCTGCGGGCCAAGACCTCCAGGGTTCAACCCTGCCGCCGAAGTCCGGTCCATGCGTCGAACGCCACTCGCCGCCCTCGATCCGTCGAGCCCGACGATCGCCTGCGCTTGGCTCGTCCAGCACGAGCAGTTCGGCGTCTCACGCGAGAGCTCGCAGGATCTCCACCTTTTGCTGCTCGGCTACCCGCAGACTGGCGAGCACCGCCGCGGCCGGTACCCGAACCCGGCAGCGTCGCACAGCGTCTCGTTGGCCGTCGAACGCGCGGGGCTGCTGACGGCGCTGCAACGATCCGCGATCAGCTCGCCGTTCATCGGCGACAAATTCTCGGCGCAGTTGGCGCGCGACTACCGAGCCACGTTCACCCTTGCCATGCTCTTGAAGGACCTGCGGATGGCCCACGGCGCAGCAGATGCCGTCTCCGTGCTCATGCCCATGGCCGATCTCGCGTCCCGAGAAGCCAAGGAGCATTGCACATTTCAGAGGTCGTGAGTGGAGGGCCACCTGTCCACGACGAACCAGATCCCGCGAGCCGGGACCGACCCGGCGTTCCAGAAGCGATGCGGGATCGCCGAGTCGAACGCCATCGAGTCTCCAGCTTCGAGCACGTACTGCTCGAAGCCGATCTGGACGGCGAGCCGTCCGTCGAGAATGACGCTGTACTCGCGACCATTGTGGCGGATCGCGTGCTCCCCGTCGGTGGATCCGCCTCCGACGCCGTAGGTCACCTCCATGAACTCCGCATTGCTCTCGGGCGTCGGCATCAGGAGCTCCCAGCGGACCCCGCGCTCGAGATCGATGACGCGTCGTTCGGACGGATGGAGCACGACGGGCGCCCTCAGTGCCGCCGCGCCTCGGAAGGCGGGTGTCACGTCTCGCTCCGCATCCCTCACCCCACCGTTCAGAGGTGCTTCGACGCCTGCGATGAGCATGTCCGTCGAGATGCCGAGCGCGACGCTGATCGAGTAGAGGGTGCTGACCGAGGGGTTCGTCATTCCCTTTTCGATCTGCGAGATCATGCTCGCAGAGCAGTCGACGCGCCGGGCAAGCTCGCGCACGCCGATGCCGCGCTGGAGGCGCGCAGCACGTATGCGCTCCCCCAACTGCTCGACCGCACCTGCCCCGTTCTCCGAGACGACGACCGCCGTGGAGCTGCTGCTCCCAACGGCTGCCTCGGGCACCGATGACTGGCGAGGACGCAAGTGCCGCGCTCTTTCGCCCGAAGAGTCCTTCGAGTCCACGGACCCGGATGGTAGCAGCGCGCGTCGGGACTGCCGTTCGTCATTGCTCGACGCTCCGAGTGGCGCAACCTCCTCCAGGAGAGCTCGCTGGCGGGGGCCCGGCGCTAGACCGCCGAGGTCGACCGTCGCCGCCGGACCAGGGTGTCGACAGCGGCCGCGGCGACCAGCATCACGGCGATGGCCATGTAGGTGCCGTCCGCGCTCACGCCGAGGAGGTAGAGCCCGAAATAGAGGCCTGCCACGGTGATGCCGCCGATCACCGCGTAGGACTGCTTTCCCCTGCCGCCGAAGAGGCTCGTGCCGCCGATGACCGCCGCGGCGATGCCGAGGAGCGTGAACCCGCCTGCTGTGACCGTGATGCTCATCGAGCCCTCGCGCGACGCATAGACGATCCCCGCGAACGCAGCGGTCAGGCTGCACATCATGAACGCCACGGTCCTGATCCTCGCCACATTGATGCCTGCCCGGCGGGCCGCCTCGGGATTGGCGCCGATCGCGTAGACGTAGCGTCCGAAACGCGTGCGTCCGGTGAGCATCGTCCACGCGGCCACGATCACCACGACGACGATCACGAAGTAGGGCACACCCCGTTGCGGGACGGTCGCAGTGCCCCGGTTCAGGTTGCAGATCCACACGAGGAGGACGCCGAGGGCCGCGACGCCCACGATGGACGCGGCGGTGATGACCGGAGGCGGCGCGCTGAGCTTCTCGGACCGCCGCCGGGCATCTCGTGCCCAGGTGTAGAGGCCGAAAACTGCAAGCGCGGCGATCAGGACGATCCATCCCGCGACGGGCGACATCTGCTTGTTGACGATGCCCCAGATCACGTTCGACGACGGGATCTCGAGGACTCCTCCGAGCGCGGATTTGTCGAGGTCGGTGATGAAGATGAGGAAGCCGTACCACCCCAGGTAGCCGCCGAGCGTCACCACGAAGGACGGGATCCGCAACCTGGTGATGAGCACCCCCTGGAGGGCACCGATCGCCGCGCAGATCGCCACTCCCATGATCACCGCGGACCACCATGGCCAGTCGTTCGGGTACGTCATGAGCTCGGTCATGGCCATCGCCCCGACGAACCCGACCTGGGCGATGGACAGGTCGATCTCGCTCAGCAGCAGCACGAAGGTCTCTGCCATGCCGAGCAGGACGTAGATCGATGCGTACGCGAGCACGTTCACGATGTTGACCGCGGACAGGTACTTGGATGTCAGCACCTGGAAGATGACCACGATCACGGTCAATGCGGCAATCACGGGCAGCATGCCGCTCTGGCCGCTCCTCAGGCGCGCTCCGAAGGTGCGCGCGTACTCGCGAACGGACCCCGCGACCTCGAGCGGCACCAGCGCCGCAGTCGGAGGAGGCTCCTCGGGCGGTCCAAGTTCCACGTCGTGGTCGCCGAGAACGGCTCCGGCGGGCTTCTCCGGACCACCGTCGGTGTTCTTGAGCGTCGTCACGTCACGAACCCCCGGTGCTTGCGAGCGCACCACCGCCTTCGTGGCTCGGCAGGTGCGCGGAGGTGCCGGTCGTCATGTACTCGACGACGCTCGTGCGGTCGAACTCCTCCTTCGGGCCGGCGACGACCAGCCGGCCGAGATAGAGCACGGCGATCCGGTCTGCTGCCTCGAAGACGTCGTTCAAATTGTGCGAGATGAGGATCACGGCGACGCCCTGGCTCGCGAGCCGGCCGATCAAGTCGAGGACCATCGCCGTCTGCGCCACGCCGAGGGCCGCGGTCGGCTCGTCCATGATGACGAGCTTCGACTGCTTCATCACGGCCTTCGCGACCGCCACGGACTGGCGCTGCCCGCCCGACAGCGAGTCGACCGTCTGGCGTACGGATCGAACGGTGGTGACGTGCAGGCTCTCGAGGATCTCGCGCGCGGTCTTCTCCATCGACCCCTCGTCGAGGAGCCTGCGCCGGAGCCGCTCGTGCCCGAGGAACATGTTCTGGACGATGTCCAGATTGTCGCAGAGCGCGAGGTCCTGGTAGATCGTCGTGATGCCGAGCGCCTCCGCGTCCCGGGGCCCGCTCAGGTGGACACGTCGCCCCTCCCAGAGGATCTCCCCTTCGTCCGGCTGCCAAAGACCGGAGATCGTCTTGATGAGCACCGACTTTCCCGCGCCGTTGTCCCCCGAGAGCGCGGTCACCTTCCCCGCCGTCCCCGGCGAC
>JAJYXS010000147.1 GCA_021801615.1 Actinomycetes bacterium | reverse complement strand
GCCGCGGGGGCGAGGGGGGGGGGCCGTGCTCGTGGTCGCCCACGGCAACAGCATTCGCGCGTTGCGCAAGCACCTCGACGGCATCGCCGACGCGGACATCCCGAAGCTCGAGATCCCCACGGGGATCCCCTTCAGGTACCGCTTCGACGACGACCTGACGGTACGCGACGCGCGGTACCTCGGAGACCCCGAGGCAGCGAGGCGCGCGGCCGAGGCCGTGGCGAGACAGGCGGGCTGACCGAGCCCAGGCTCGGGCGAGCCCCGCGACGTCAGCGAAGCGCCTCGAGCGCCGACCGCTCCACCTCTTCGAGAAGGGCAGGTGTCGTCACCTTGCGGCCGCCCGCGTCGCGCACGTAGAACGCGTCCACGACGGCATCACCGACCGTGGAGACCCTGGCCGACACCACGTCCAGGCCGCAGGCGAACAGCGCACGCGTCACGCGGTACAGCAGGCCGATCTCGTCGGACGCGCGGACCTCCACCACCGTCGACGACGCGGACGCCTCGACGTCGATCGACACCGACGGCACGACCGGATGCGGGGCAGAAGGCCGGCGCGCGCCCGCGTACGCCTGGGCCTTCCGCTCCAGCCTGCCTGAGAGGTCCAGGTCGCCCGTGAGCACCGCGCCCAGGTCCGCCCGCAGCCGCTCGACGTCGGGCGACCGGTTCGCCGCCACCTCGAGGACGAAGACCTCGACGGCCACGCCGGCGTCGGTCGACACGTCCGCGCTGCGCACGTCGAGCCCGTGGAGGGCGAGCGTGCCGGCCACCGAGGCGAGGAGCCCTCGACGGTCGCGTGCGGCGACCACGAGCTTCGGCGGGTCCATGCGCACCACGGGTCGCCCGCCTGCTCGCACCTCGGCGACGAGCTCGCGGTAGCGCTCGCTCGTCGTCACCGGAGGTCCTGCGCCGATCGGCACCCCCCCGAGGGAGCGGTCCACCCGCGCCACGAGCTCGGCCACCAGCTCCGCCTTCCACGGCCCCCAGGCTGCCGGGCCCGTGGCGAGGGCGTCCGCCTCGGTCAGGGCCCAGAGAAGGTGCAGCGTCTCACGGTCGCCCACGAGCTTCGCCGTGGCGCCGACGGTCGCGGGGTCCTCCAGGTCCCGGCGCGTCGCGGTGTCGGCCAGGAGCAGATGGAGGCGGCACAGCGTCACGAGCGCGACCACGTCGGCCTCGTCGAAGCCCATGCGCCGGGCGACGCGCTCGACGAGCGCGGCGCCCGCCTCGCTGTGGTCCCCCGCCGACCCCTTGCCGATGTCGTGGAGGAAACAGCCGACGAGCAGCAGGTCCGGCCGGGAGACCCGCCCGGTGAGCGCGGCCGCGTTCGCGCCAGCCTCCAGGAGGTGCCGGTCGACGGTGAAGCGGTGGTAGGCGTTGCGCTGCGGGCGGTTGCGCACGAGCTCCCACTCGGGGACGAGGCGCACGAGAAGCCCGTGGTGGTCCAGCGCTTCGAGGACGTCGACGGCGCGGTGTCCCTGCGCGAGCAGCCTGACGAACGCTCGGCGGGCGTCCTCCGGCCAGGGGTCGAGCGGGGGCGCCTCGTCCGAGAGGCGGCGGAGGGCGTCCGAGGCGATCGGCGCGGACCGCTCGGCAGCGACCGCTGCCACCCGAAGGAGCAGCGACGGGTCGGTCCTCACGACCGAGCCGACGCCGATCGTCACCTCCCCGTCGACCACGAGCACCCCTGGAGCTTCGGTCAGCTCGCTGGCCGCGGGCCTCCTCGGGCGGCGCCCCGCTCGCACGCCGCGGCCCCGGAGCCGAGGCGGCTCCCAACGGCGGCGGCGGCGCCAGGTGTCGTTGCACGCCCACGCGATCCTCCGGCCGGCGGCGGCGACGGCGGCCATCAGCGCATCCGCATCCGGGAACCGGAGGCTCGCGGCCACCGGGTCCTGCTCTTGGAGGACGAGGCGATCGAGCGCCCTTCCTGCGACGCGGTGCAGCTCCACGCGCACCGACACCAGGACCCCGACCGCCTCCTCGACCGCCCGCAGGTCGGTAACGCGGCCCAGATCCGGCGCGGCGTCCCTGATCGCGTGCAGCACGTTCGCGTCGCGCAGGCCGCCGTGCGCTTCCTTCAGGTCAGGCTCGAGGAGGAAGGCGACGTCGCCGTGGCGCGCCCGGCGCTCGGCCATCTGCGCGCGCAGCGCGGGGAGCCAGGTCCCCGGGAGCCGCCTGCGCCACTGCGCCTTCGCGGCGGCGACCAGCGGACCGGCGACCTGGGGGTCTCCCCACACGAGCCGCGCGTCCAGCAGCCCGAGCGCCACCCGCAGGTCGTCGGCCGCAGCCGCGAGCACGTCTTTCGGCCGCCGGACGCTGTGGTCGAGGTGCACCCCCTCGTCCCACACCGGGTACCAGATGGCGTCCGCCAACGAAGAGACGTCCCCACGGCCGTCGTGGACCAGCACGAGGTCCAGATCGCTGTGGGGGCACAGCTCGCGACGCCCGTACCCGCCGACCGCCAGCAACGCCACGCGCCGCGGGTCGCCGGTCGCCTGCTCGCAGAGGCGCCCGAGCCACCGGTCCGCCTCCGCGGCGTAGGCCTGGCAGAACGAGCGTCCTTGGAGGTCCGCACGTGCGAGCAGCGCCTCACGGCGCTCCCGCAGCGACCCGCGAGCGTCGGGCGACCCCTCGGCCGATGAGGCGGCCGGGACCGAGGGCAGGGCAGGCCTTCGCGTCGTCAAAGGGCGTCGCTCCCTCGTTCGCCGGTGCGCACCCGTACGACGGTCTCGAGCGGCGTGACCCACACCTTGCCGTCACCGATCTTCCCGGTCGCGGCCGTGGCGACGATCGCGTCGACCACCTCCGCTGCCTGGTCGTCGTCGACGGCGACCTCGACGCGGATCTTCGGCACGAAGTCCACCTCGTACTCCGCTCCCCTGTAGACCTCGGTGTGGCCGCGCTGACGACCGAACCCCTGCGCCTCCGTGACGGTCATCCCACGCACGCCGAGGCTCTTCAGCGCCTCCTTCACCTCTCCCAGCTTGAACGGCTTGAGGACCGCGACGACCAGCTTCATGCTCTCGCTCTCCCTTGCTCTTTCGCTGCCCGGCGTGCAGCCATGTCAGCTCGTGCCCGTCATGTCGGCGTCATGCCCAACGGCGGCCCACGGTCTTCGGGGGGCGGCGACGCCAACGCTACCTTGAGCGGCTCGCCGGCCTCCGGGCCGTCGACTCCGAAGCCGCCCGTGCGCAGCGCGAGCGTCTCCTCGGGGAACGCCTCTTCGTCGTGGATCGCCAGGTCGCCCACCTCGAGGACGCTGTCGTCGTACCTCGCGCCCCGCAGCACGAGCCCGATGAGCTTCATGATGAGGAACGTCGCGACCGCGGACCAGACGATGACGAACAGCGCGGCGCGGAATTGCTCCCACTCCTGGTGCCAGGACCCCGTGTACAGCAGGCCGCCCACCGAGAACGGGGTGCACGAGCCGTGCGCCGAGAGGTACGCCGCGGCGGACGTCCTCACCACCTGCCCGTTCCTGCCGAGCGTGCCGCACCCGTACTCGATCATGGCCGGGTCCCCGAAGATGCCGAGCATCAGCCCCCCGAAGAAGCCGGCCATGCCGTGGGTGTAGACGACGCCGAGCGCGTCGTCGACACGCGAGAACGGTCTCACCCTCGAGAGGTGGTTCCACGCCAGCCACACGATCCAGGTGTCGATCAACCCCACCAAGATGGCGCCCCAGCCGTCGACCCAGCCCGCGCACGGGGTGATCCCGACCAGGCCGCAGATCATCCCGTTCACCCCGCCGAGGAACGTCGGCTTCCTCGCCTTGGAGAGCCAGCCGTCCAGCGCCATCCAGGTCAGCACGCCCGCAGCGGTCGCGAGGTTCGTGTTGATGACGGCTGCCGCCATGTCGGCGCCCGCGTAGTACGGATCGCCGCCGTTGAACCCGTTCCAGCCCAGCCACAGGATCCCCGCGCCGACCGCTGCCATCACGAGGTTGTTGGGAAGGGCGTTCTTGCGGTCCCTGGCGAGGCGGGGGCCCAGGACCCAGGCCGCGACGAACCCAGACACGCCGGCGGACATGTGGATCACGTAGCCACCCGAGTAGTCGAGCGCGCCCTCCTGGGCGAAGTAGCCGCCGCCCCACAGGAGGAACGCGTCGATCGCGTACACGAAGGTCGACCACAGCGGGACGAGGAGGCACCACGCGCTGAATTTGATCCGCCCGATCACGCTGCCCATGAAGAGGAGCGGCGTGATGGCCGCGAACACGAATTGGAAGTACGCGAGCGTCGCGGTCGGGAAGTGGAAGGGGACGGCGGTGTTGGCCGCCGAGACGGCCTTGCCCTGCTCACCAATCGCTGTCGTGACCTGCCCGGGCTTGCCGACAAGGTTCTCGAAGAAGTGCTCGACCCAGCCGACGCCGCTCAGCTGGGTCTGGATGCCGTCGCGCACCCCGCCGCCGAGCGACGTGGACCCGAAGCCCATCTTGAACTCCCACAGCACCCAGGCGATGAGCACGAGCGAGAACGCGGCGAAGGTCATCGCCAAGACGTTGACCGACCACTTCTTCGGGACGATCGACGCGTAGAGCACCGCGAGCGCCGGCAGGCTCATGAGCCCGACCAGGGTGGCCGCGGTGATCTGCCAGGTGTTGTCGGCAGGGTTCAGCCAGCTCGGATACGGCACCGACGTCGCCACCACGTGGATCACCGTCGTCGCTCCTCTCGCACTCGTCGTCTCGTGCTGCTCGAGCCCGGCGTCGCGGCGCGCAGATCACGGCGCGCACGGTACGTGCGCAGGAGCATCCAGCCGCCGAACAGGAGGTACGGCAACGCGAAACCCCAGTAGTGAAGGTTCAAGATCGCCAGCCCGTACATGGCCATCGCCGAGCCGAGCAGGAGCCGCTTGCGCAACCAGGCCGTGGCGAGCATCGCGATCGCGAGCAGCAAGAGGACGCCCAGCAGCTCCGCGTACAACGACGCCGGGACGTGCTTCGAGCCCGCGAGCCGGCTCAGCGAGATGGCGGGTGGGTCGTGGGCGACGAGGGCCCCGTACACGAGCAGGGCGATCGCAGCGGCGAACGGCGCCCCGAGGAGACCGGCGAGCCGCTCCTTGTCCTCGGCGACGTCCGGCGTGGCGGTGCGCTGATCGGTCTTCACGCCTCGAGCCGCCCCGGCGCTTCGCGCCCGCCGGCCGTGCCGCCACCGGGATTCTTCAAGAGGGAGGTGCTCCGAAGGGCAATTCTCCGAAGAGGCAACCCTGCAATGGGGCTCCTCCCCGGGTCGTCGTGGCCGCGCCGGGCCGCAGAGCGCGGCACCTCGTGGTCATTGCGCGTCATGTCCTTATGTCCTTCCTCTCCGCCTTCTTCGCCTTCTTCGCCTTCTTCGCCTACGTATCTCGAGCACGCTCGCGGTCCTGAGGCCTCGCCGCCCGTGTGCAGCCTGCGTTCGGCGGGCTCGCTCCCGAAGGGGGCGTCGGGGAGGAAGTATGAAGGAGCGTCGTTTCTCGACTGCTACGCGAGTGTTTCCCAGATGTGAACTCGCGAGGTCACCGAGCAGGTACCCTGTTCGCTCGTGGCTCGCCGCGTTCGGACCCCCGCTCGGACCCTCGCACAGAGCGCCGCAGCGAGTGTCGCAGCGCGCGTCGCAGCGGCGAGGCCGTCGCACCTCTCGGCAGCCCAGCTCCGGCGGGCTCTCGCGCTCGAGCAGCTCGAACCCGCAGCCTCCACCCTCGGCGCGCGCTGACGGGCTGCCGATGGAACTGCAAGCAGGCCTCGACTTCGCCCGAGACCACCATCAGGGCGTGCTGGTGACGCGGCACGCGGACGGACGCCCGCAGCTCTCGAACATCCTCTACCACCTCAGCGGTGACGCAGCCGGGGTCGGCGAAGCCCGTCACGGCGACCCGGTCGCCCGCATCTCGGCCACCGATGCCCGCGCGAAGACTCGGAACCTCCGCCGTGACCCTGCCGCCTCCCTCTACGTCCCCGGCGACTCGTTCTGGTCCTACGTGGTGCTCGACGGCACCGCAGAGCTCTCGCCTGTCGCCGGTGCGCACGACGATCCGACGGTCGAAGAGCTCGTCGAGCTGTACCGCTCGATCCGCGGCGAGGAGCACCCGAACTGGACCGAGTACCGCAGCGTCATGGTGGCCGAGCGGCGTCTCATCATCCGCCTGCACCCGGTGCACGCGTACGGCATGATCCCCGGCTGAGCAGCCCGATCGGAGCCATCGACCGGAAATTTCGACCGGAGCCATCGACCGGAGCCATCGACCGGAAGGCTCGGTCGTCTGGCGACCTTCAGGTCAGTGCCTGGCGGTCGTCTGGCTCTGGACCGTCATCGATCGGTGGACGACCGTGGACGGCATGGTGCCGCGTCCACGGGCGGCATGTTCTCGATGCGCGTGCGGCCTCATTCGTGGCGCGCGCCAAGGGCCGGGAGCTCCCGACCGACGCGATGGTCCGGGCTTCATCGCCGCTCCTGGTCGATCCGGACCAGTGGGCCGACCACGCCCTGAACGGGGCCAACCCACGCGGCTGGCGGAGATGGCTGGTCCGCCGGGTCTTGAAGGCGCCGACGTTCGCAGAAACCGACGTCGTCTCCGTTGCGCTGGAGGGGACGGAAGGGTCGTGACCAGGTCCCCGGCGCACTCCGTGTCGAGGACCCTGCAACCGGCTTGTCGACGATGCCTGCCGGGGGTCCACCTTGGATGCCTCACCAGCTCGATCGGCACAAGCGATCGTATGGGAACAGCGCAGAGCGACGCCCGAGCGTCCCTCGACCCGTCGCCGACTGGCGCCGAACCGGCGATCGGCGTCCTCCTTTGGGACCCTACGGGTGAGGGTCGGACAACGCAAGCGTTTCCGGTCGCCGCACTAGCGGTCTTCTGGCGATCCCACCGCGTCGACGACGCGCTGCGACTCTTCGACGAGTTGCGAGATGTCGAGGACCCGGACCTCCTCCTCCTTGCCGTTCGCACGAACCGCGTCGTCCAGCATGATCATGCAGTAGGGACACGCGGTCGACACGACGTCGGCCCCGGTGCCCAACGCCTCCAAGGTCCGGTCCATGTTCACGCGCGTCCCGATGGTCTCTTCCATCCACATCCGTGCTCCACCCGCGCCACAGCAGAAGCCACGTTCCCTGCACCGACGCATCTCGACGGTTCGGGCCCCGGGGATCGCGTCGATGACGGCTCGCGGCTCGTCGAACACCCTGTTGTGCCGCCCGAGGTAGCAAGGGTCGTGATAGGTGACCGTGCCCGAGTAGCCGGTACCCGGGACGATCCTGCCGGCACGCACGAGGTCGTCGAGCAGCTCTGAATGGTGCACGACCTCGAATTCTCCGCCGAATGCCGGGTACTCGTTCTTGAGGGTGTTGAAGCAGTGGGGGCAGGTGGTGACGATCTTCTTCACCCCTGCGGCCTCCAGGGTCGCGACGTTGGCCTTGGCCTGCTCCTGATAGAGGTACTCGTTGCCGATACGACGCGCGGGGTCCCCGGTGCACGACTCCTTGGGCCCGAGGATCGCGAACCTGACTCCCGCCTGGTGGAGCAGCCGCGCCGCTGCCTGCACCTGACGACGCGCCCGCTCGTCGAGCGCCCCCGCGCAGCCGACCCAGTACAGGTACTCGACGTCGTCGGGGATCGTGTCCGTGACGACGGGAACCTCGAAGTCCAGGGCCTGGGTCCATTCGGTGCGCCTCGAGCTGCCGAGCCCCCAGGGGTCGCCCTGGTTCTCGATGTTGCGCAGCATGAGCCCGGCCTCGTGAGGGAAGCTCGACTCCATCAGCACCTGGTAGCGACGCATGTCGACGATCGCGTCGACGTGCTCGATGTCGACGGGGCACTGCTCGACGCACGAGCCGCAGGTGGTGCACGACCACAGCACGTCCGGGTCGATCACGCCCGGGACGAGCGGTTCGGGGACAAGCAGCTCGGCGTGGTCGCGCTGCTCGCCACCTGCGGGCTCGCCGTGCGCGGCCGTCCTGGGCTTCTCGTGCTCGTCAGCGCGCTGGGACGCCCTGCCCGCGAGCACATGCGAAGCCTGGGAGAACATGTTGTCCCGAAGGCCCATGATCACCAGCTTCGGGGAGAGCGGCTTGCCCGTGCTCCACGCCGGGCAGACCGACTGGCACCGGCCGCACTCGGTGCAGGCCACGAAGTCCAGCATCTGCTTCCACGTGAAGTTCTCGATGAACCCGGCGCCGAAAACCGTGTCCTCGGTGACGTTGTCCATGTCCATGTCGAGCGTTCTGTCGAGGGCCCCGAGCGCGCGGGGCCTTCGAGAGAAGGCCACGTTCACAGGGGCGACGAAGATGTGCAAGTGCTTCGAGTACGAGACGAACACAAGGAACCCACTGATGACCGAGACGTTCAAAAGGAGGAACGTCGTCGCGAGCGTCCCGTCCACTCCGTGTCCGAGGCCGGCAAAGCCGGCTCCGATGACGTGGGAGGCGAACGCCCAGTCGTCGTACGGGAACTGTCGAGGCTTCGTATCGATCTCTGCGCCCCGGTACAGCAGAAGGGTCGCGATCACCGCGAAGATGAGAAGGAGCGTCACCCAGGCGGCACCGGTGTGCGAGCCGTAGAACCTGGAGGCGCGCTCCTTTCTGGACGGCGCGTTCTTGATGCGTATGACCGTGAACACGACGAGCGCGGCCAGCACCGCCACCGCGAAGAAGTCCTCGATGAACCCGAGCACCGGTGACGTGCCGATCCCAGGGATGTGGAACGTCGGATCGAAGAGATCGCCGTAGGCCTCGATGATCGTGAAGATGAGGAGGGTGAACCCCCACATCGTGAAGAAATGGGCGATCCCGGGGATCCTCCAGTTGAGCAGCTTTCGCTGACCGGCGACCTCCGTGACCTCGGCCTCGGCCCTACGACCAAGGTCCCGGCGCACGCGCCCAGGCGCGGGCTGTCCGGCACGCACCAGTCTCGAGATCCAGTGGAAGCGATGACCGGCGACCGCGACGCAGATCAGCGTCGCCGCCATCCCGATCGCGATCCTGATCGGCACGAGCCCTCCTGATCCTCCTCGATCCCTGCGAAGCCTGCCGCTACCTGCCGGTCCTGCCCTGGTTGCCAGCTGCGAGTTGCCGGTCCCACCCTCGCTGCCAGTCCTGCCCTCGCAGCCCGCCGCTCACGCGCTCGGTCCTGCAACCGGGGTGTTCGCCCGGTCCGCGACCAGTCCGAAGGGCGCGGTCTTCTCCTGCTCTCCTGGCCTCATGGCCTCACCCTGCGGAGCGCTGCTGGCCCTGCGGAGCGCTGCTGGCCCTGCAGAGCCCGGCTGACCCTCTGGAACGCTGATCGGCGAGTCGAGGATGTCCATGGCGTGCCAGACGATAGTGTGATGACCGCACGCGGGCGTAGTTCAGCGGCAGAACATCAGCTTCCCAAGCTGAGAACGCGGGTTCGATTCCCGTCGCCCGCTCTCGGGTCTTCCCTGGTGAGACATGGTGGTGGTGCCTCCGCTCCGTCATCAGCACACCGAGCATCCCGCGAGCGTCCCGCGGACCAGGACGTCGAACCTCGATGCCGGGTGGCTGCCCCGCACCGACACCTCACCCAGCAGTGGCGCGAATCCAAGCCAAGAGTCACAACCGTTGCAGCCAAGCGAGCAATAATGGAAAAGTCGGCACGAGCCGCTTGAAAAAGGAGATCGCCGCCTTAAAGGAGAGAGTGGACAGGCTCCTCTCAGCCCGGGTGACCCACGAGCCCGACCGCCTTCTCCTCGGCCACCTTGGAACCGAGCGGGACACGCACTTCACGTTCCTGCGCCACGACGGAGTCCCCGCCGCCAACCACGAGGCCGAGCGGGCGATCCGCCCTCAGGTCTCCACCCGAAAGACCTGGGGCCACAACAAGAAGATCCGATGAGCAAGGGCGTCTGCGATCGTGGTCGGCGTTCTTCGCACTGCCGACCAGCAGCACCAAAGCCCCATCGACGTGCTCGTCCACAGAGGACGAGCGAGCGGGCCCGAAACGGCCTCGACCTCGCATCCGGCCCGTGAGCCCCCGGTCCGCATCCTGCTACCGGATCAGCCTCGAGGAGATCGGCTCCGACGGCACCACCAAGGGGCGCTTCTCGGGTACCTGCGACGCCTACCTCCTCGCTGTCGCCCAGGAAGACGGCGGCGAGCTACGCATGTTCACCTATCACGACGGTCCAGTCCCCCAGAGGCGGCGCGTGTGTGATGCAGAGCCTCGCCGCGCACATGCGCGCCACCGTCGGCCTCCGGCGCTGACTCTTTACGCCTGAAGTTGACGACGTCGGCTACAAGACCGGCCCGGTCAGTTCTCTGCTGGGTGACGTACCGCTGCCCCATACCGACCAAGTGAGCGGACTCCCGTCGGTTACCTACGCCAGTGCTTGCACCTCGACGTGCTGCAGCGAAGCGGCCAGGGAAGCAACGTCATCGACGTCGGCGGTAAGGATCACAGCCACTGGCAACTGTGCGGCGGTCGCCACCACGAAGGCGTCAATGGCGTTCGTCGAGTCCATCCTGGTCGCCTCGAGCAAAACCCCCGCAGTCTCCGCGATGACCCGGCCAGTGGAGACGACCCGCACGCTCTGCAGCACACGGTCGGCGTCCGCCCGCCTCGCCCGGGTCCGGCTGGTCTCAGCCAGGATGGGTGCCGGCACGATGGCATACCCCGCTCGACGTTCGATCGCCTCGAGCACCGCCTGTGCCCGCCGCAGCGCAGCGCCTCGCTCCCTTGGTGATGCCAGGACCGACAGTGCCTCGGCGTCGAGCACGGCAACCGGCCCGACTGGTAGCTCAGCCGGCGGCAAGGCGCTTGGCGGCTCGAGCCCGTTGCTCGAGCCTCGCCAGCATGGCCTCGGCTT
>JAJYXS010000137.1 GCA_021801615.1 Actinomycetes bacterium | reverse complement strand
GCGAGGACGGGCTGGTCGTGGTCGCCGGCTCGCTGTACGTCGTGGCTGAGGCCAGGGAGCTCCTCGTCGGGCGGCCCGAGCAGCAGACGAGCGCGCCACCCGGCCGCTGACGCCTTCGGCGGGCTTCCACCTGCTGCCGCCCTCCGGGCTTCCCGAGGACCCTCGGGACCGTTCCTGATAGGGTCCACGGCTCGTGACCCGCACGCTCGTCATCGTGAAGCCGGATGCCGTCGAACGGGGGCTCGCGGGCGAGATCCTCTCGCGCCTGGAGCGCAAGGGCCTCCGCCTCGTGGCGTGCGAGCTGCGCGCGATCACAGGGGACGTCGCGAGACGCCACTACGCGGAGCACGAGGGCAAGCCCTTCTACGAGGACCTCGTCGCGTTCATCACCCGCTCCCCGGCCCTGGTCATGGTGGTCGAGGGGCCGGACGACGAGACGTACGCGGTGGTGCGCGCCCTGATGGGGGCGACCGACCCCAGGCAAGCGGCGCCCGGGACGATCCGCGGCGACCTTGCCATCGAGATGACCGAGAACTTGGTGCACGGCTCGGACTCCTCGGAGTCCGCGCGCCGGGAGATCGCGCTGTTCTTCCCCGAGCTGGTCTGAGGGGCGCCCTCGAAGGGGCGCCCTCGGAGGGACGGTCTCGCAGGGACGGCCTTGTGCTCGAACGCGCCGTCCCCTAGCCTTCCCCGAGGGACCCGTCGCCAGCGGACCCCCAGAGCTCGTCGGCGGCACGTCTCCGGCGAGAGGATCCTCGGAGAGGAGCCCCAGGTCCATGTCAGACAACCGTCTCTACGTCCTCGGCCGCGACATGGCGGTCGACCTCGGCACGGCGAACACGCTCGTCTACGTGCGTGGGCGCGGGATCGTGCTGAACGAGCCGTCGGTCGTCGCGGTCGACGTGAAGGACGGACGACCCCTCGCGGTCGGCGCCGAAGCCAAGCGCATGATCGGGCGGACCCCGAGCAACATCCAGGCGATCCGCCCGCTCAAGGACGGCGTCATCGCGGACTTCGAGATCTGCGAGAAGATGCTTCGCTACTTCATCCATCGGGTCCACCAGCGCCGCTTCGCCAAGCCCCGGATGGTCATCTGCGTGCCGTCGGGGATCACCGGGGTGGAGCAGCGTGCAGTGATGGAGGCTGCCGAGTACGCAGGGGCGCGCAAGGCCTACATCATCGAAGAGCCGATGGCCGCCGCGATCGGCGCCGGGCTCCCGGTGCACGAGCCGACGGGCAACATGGTCGTCGACATCGGCGGTGGCACCACGGAGGTCGCGGTCATCTCGCTGGGCGGCATCGTGACGAGCCAGTCGGTCCGCATCGGCGGTGACGAGCTCGATGAGGCGATCGTCTCCTACGTGAAGAAGGAGTTCAGCCTCGCGCTCGGCGAGCGCACGGCCGAGGAGATCAAGATCGCCCTCGGCTCCGCCTACCCTCTCGAAGAGGAGCTGCACGCGGAGATCCGCGGCCGCGACCTCGTGACCGGGCTGCCCAAGACGGTCGTGGTCTCCACCGAGGAGATCAGGCGTGCGATCGACGAGCCGGTCTCTGCGATCGTCGACGCCGTCAAGGTGACCCTGGATCGCACGCCTCCCGAGCTGGCCGCGGACATCATGGAGCAAGGGATCGTGCTCACCGGCGGTGGCGCGCTCCTGCACGGGCTCGAGTCCCGCCTGCAGCACGAGACCGGGATGCCGATCGTCGTCGCCCGGGATCCGCTGAATTGCGTCGCCGTCGGCAGCGGGCAGTGCCTGGAGGAGTTCGAGGCGCTCAAGCGCGTCTTGATCACCTCCTCCTCCCGCTGACCAGCTCGGGTCGAAGTGGCGAGAGCCGCACGGCGGCGGAGGTCGCGTCGTACGCTCGCGACCCTGATCGTGCTGGTGCTCCTCTCGGTCACGATCATCACGCTCGACGAGACCGGCAGGGCCCAGTCCCTCACGTCAGGGGCGAAGACGCTAGCGAGCGACATCTATTCGCCCCTGCGGCGCGCCGTGAACGGCGCGCTCGACCCGATCGGCCGGTTCTTCGCCGGTGCAGTGGACTACGGCTCGCTCGAACAGGAGAACCAGAAGCTCCAGGACCAGATCCTCGCGCTCGAGCGCCAGCGCTCGATCGGGCAAGCCGCGGGGCGCCAGTACGCGCAGCTCGAGCGGCTGCTCGCGACGAGCAGGCTTCCGGCGCTCGCCTCGCTGCCCGAGGTCCCCGCAGAGGTGACAGCGCAGAACGTCTCGGATTTCGCCGCGACGGTCTCCATCGACAAAGGTCGTGATACAGGGGTGACGTCGGGCGACCCGGTGATCGGTCCTGGTGGCCTCGTCGGCGAGGTGGTGACAGCGACGCACACCTCCGCGACCGTACGGCTGCTCACCGACGGGAAGTCGGCGATCGGCGTCTCCTTGCGCCACGGGCTGGAGGCGACCCTCGTCGGTGTCGGCACGGATCGTCCGCTCCAGATCGACTACGTGCCCTCGACAGCGCGGGTGTCGCGCGGTGAGCTGATCGAGACCAGCGGGCTCCAGGGCGGGGCGTTCCCCCCGGGGATCCCGGTCGCGAGGGTGACCGCCGTGCACGGCGTCGTCGGGGCCGCTGACAAGCAGGTGTCGGCGCGTCCCCTCGCCGATCTGAACAGCCTGACCTACGTGGATGTGGTCGAGTGGTCCGGATCGTCGTGAGCTCGAGGTCCTGAAGGTGAGCGGACGCGTCGTCGTCAGGGCCCTTCTCGTCGTGGCGGTCGCGCTGCTCGCGCAGATGACCGTCGTCCTGGAGGTCCGCATTGGCGGCGCCTCCCCGGACATCATGTTCCTGCTTCCCGTCGCCGCTGGGATCGTGGCAGGGCCGGTCGAGGGGGCGACCATGGGCTTCGTCGCAGGCATGGCAGCGGACCTGCTCACGCCGACCCCGCTCGGGCTGAGCGCTCTCGTCGGGACGCTCATCGGGTACGCCGTCGGGGCCGTCTCCGGCGACCTGGTGCGTGACGTGCGCGGGCTCCCGACCCTGGTCGCGCTCGGCGCGAGCGCGCTCGCGGTCATGCTGTACGCCGTGCTCGGTGCGCTGCTCGGCGAGTCGCAGTTCCTCCACGTGGACCTCGTCACCGTCGTGACCGTGATCGCGGTCACGAATGCGCTGCTCGCAGGGCTCTCCGTCCGCGTCATGCGTTGGGCGCTCACGGCCTCCGCCGAGCGAGCCAGCACGGGCTGGTTCCGGTGAGCCGTCGCTCGTTCCGCCACCCTTTCCGGGGTGGACGGGTCTACCTGAGGCCGGCAGGCCGCAGGCGCGTCCGGGGCGGTGGCGGTCACGCCAGGCAGCGTGCCCACAGGCTCCGGATCCGGGTGCGCCGCAGCGTCAACGTCGCCGCTCTCGTTCCTTCCCCCGAGGAGGTGCCGTCCCGTCCTCGGGTTCGTATGCGCGTCGTCGCGTCCATCGTCTTCGTGCTGTTCTGCGTGATGGTCCTCAGGCTCTGGGACCTCCAGGTCATCGACCGCCACCAGTACGCGGTCGCGGTGAACCAGGACTCCCTGCGGACGGTCACGATTCCCGCGCCCCGGGGGCTCATCGTGGACCGCCGGGACACGGTGCTCGTCGGGAACAAGGTGGAGAACGAGATCGTGCTGTCGCGTGCCGAAGCGTCCTCGGATCCGTCGATCGTCGGGAAAGTGGCGGCGCTCTGCGGGATCACGCCAGCAGCGGTGCGAGCCGCGCTCACAGACCCCGAGTACAGCCCGTACGAGCCGGTGCCGGTCGTGCAGAACGCGTCGCCCGCGGTGGTCCAGTACCTCGCGGCGCACCAGTCGCAGTTCCCCGGCGTCACAGTCGTCCAGGTGACGGTGCGCGACTACCCCCAAGGAGGGACGACGGGTACCCAGGTCCTTGGCTACACAGGCCCGATCACAGCGACATATCTGAAGAGTCATCCGAACGACGGCTACACACAGACCTCCCAGATCGGCAAGACCGGCGTCGAAGCCGAGGAAGAGCAGTACCTGCGCGGCAAGCCGGGGCGGGAGACAATCGAGGTCACGCCCACCGGGACAATCGTCGGGACGGTGCGCAAGACCAGGCCCGTGCAGGGCGACACGGTGGTGCTGAACTTGACAGCGGCTCTCCAAAGGGACGTGCAGCAGGCGCTCGCAACAGTCATCGCCGCCGACCGGGCGCGGACAACATCCGGCGTCCATCCGGCTGCGCCGAACGGCGCGGCCGTCGTGCTCGACGCCCAGACCGGCGCGGTGCTCGCGCTCGCCTCGTACCCCTCCTACAGCCTCACAGAGTGGGTCGGCGGCATCTCGACTGCCAACTACGACAAGCTCCGCGCGGGGTGCACCGCCGCGACCGGAGGCTGCGCGCTGAACGACTATGCCATCCAGGGTCTGGACACCCCGGGCTCGACCTTCAAGCTCGCGACCGCGACCGCCGCCCTCCAGGACGGCCTCATCACGCCGACATCGACCAAGGACGACACCGGCGTGTTCACAGTGCGGACACACGGCGACCCGACATGCACGTCTGGGTGCACCTTCCACGACGCCACAGCGTTCGACGCCGGCATCATCACAGTGCGGCTGGCGATCACCGAGTCGGACGACTTCTTCTTCTACACACTGGGGTTGCAGTTCTGGCTGGGGCGTGCCCGGTACGGCGCCACAGCGATCCAGAAGGTGGCCCACGCGTACGGTTTCGGCGACCTGACGGGCATCGACCTCCCAGGAGAGGTGCAAGGGCGCGTCGACAGCCAGAGGACTCGTGAGATGCTCCACCGGCTCACACCGAAGAGCTATCCGAACACGTTCTGGTACCCGGGGACAAACATCGAGCTGGCTTTTGGCCAGGGCGAGACGGTCATCACGCCGATCGAGGAGGCGCAGGCCTACGCGACGTTCGCCGATCACGGGATCCGTCACCAGCCCGAGGTCGTCGGTGCGATCGTCTCGCCCGACGGGAAGGTGGTGAAGCGGGTCGCCCCGAAGGTGACGGGCCACGTCTCGCTTTCGCCGACCGACTACCAGGCAATGCTCCAGGGGTTCATCGGCGCGACCCACACACCGAAGGGCACCGCCTACAACACCTTCCAGCAGTACTCCCACGTGCCGAGCTCGTACGTGATCGCGGGAAAGACCGGGACCGCCACAATCGCGACAACAAGGGCTGGGGTCGCGCCGAATGCCTGGTTCGTCGGCTTCGGTCCGGTGAACGCCCCGACGCAGTACGTCGTGGTGGTCGAAGTCGCCCAGGCCGGCTATGGGGAGGCTGGGGCGGCACCGGCCGTGGCCAACATCTTCAATTATCTCTACGCGCACCCCCCGTCCCGTTCGCTCGCGCTCCCGACGTCCGCGCACCAGCCGACCGTCGTCGGGAGCGTCTCGAAGCCGTAGCCGCAGAGGCGGTGCGAACTGGCGGGGAGCCCGCGAGCGCTCGTCCCCGTAGACTCCTCGGGTCATGGAACCGGCGAGGTCGCTGTGGCCGCAGATCGAGCCGCTGCTCTACGGAGTGCAGAGGCCGGCGCGCTACATCGGCGGCGAGCAGGGGGCGTGTGCTCCCGAGCGCCGAGCGCGCCAGGTGGCCTGGCTGCTGTGCTACCCGGACACCTACGAGATCGGTCTTCCGAACCAGGGCCTTCAGATCCTGTACGAACTGCTGAACGAGCGGGCCGACGCGCTCGCCGAGCGGTCGTACGCGCCCTGGATCGACATGGAGTGCGCGATGCGGCGGGCCGGGGTCCCACTGTTCTCCGTGGAGAACCACCTGCCGGCGCGCACGTTCGACGTGCTCGCGTTCAACCTCTCGGCCGAGCTCGTCTACACGAACGTGCTGAACATGATCGACCTGGCCGGGCTCGCGGTGCGTTCGTCGCGGCGCGCGCCGAGCGACCCGATCGTGATCGCGGGCGGGCACTGCGCGTTCAACCCCGAGCCTCTCGCCGACTTCGTCGACGCGTTCGTCATCGGCGACGGCGAGGAGGTGGTGGGCGAGGTCAACGAGGTCCTCGCAGCGCTCCTGCCGACGTGCACCGGAGCGGCGCGCCAGGAGCTGCTGCGCGAGCTCGCAGGAGTCCGTGGCGTCTACGTCCCTTGCCTGTACCGGCCGCGCTACGAGGGGGCCCGGCTGGCTGCGCTGGAGCCGCTCCCCGGCGCACCGGCGATCGTCGAGAAGCGGACGGTCGCGGACCTCGGGCAGTGGCCGTACCCGCGCCGCCAGCTCGTGCCGCTGACCGAGGTCGTCCACGACAGGTTGAACGTGGAGGTCTTCCGGGGCTGCACGAGGGGATGCCGGTTCTGCCAGGCCGGCATGATCACCCGACCCGTGCGGGAACGGTCGGCCAGCCAAGTCCGCGAGATGGTCGACGAGGGGCTCGCCCGCACCGGGTACGAAGAGGTGGCGCTCACGTCGCTCTCGACGGCCGACTATTCGGGGATCGAGCGGCTCGTGCGAGACGTGGTCGGCGACCCTCGCCACGGGGGCCGGGTCTCGGTCAGCCTCCCGAGCCTCCGGGTGGACGCCTTCACGGTCGGGACGGCGGCGGCGATCCAGCGCGTGCGCCGGACCGGGCTCACGTTCGCGCCCGAAGGTGGGACCTGGCGCATGCGACGAGTGATCAACAAGCTCGTTTCAGAAGAGGATCTCTACGGCGCGGTCGACGCCGCGTTCAGCCAGGGTTGGCGGAGGATCAAGCTCTACTTCCTCATCGGGCTGCCCACCGAGCGTGACGAGGACGTCACCGCCATCGCGGACCTCGCTGCGCGCTGCGCGGAGCTCGGCCGCCGCCACCACCGCTCCGCCACGGTCGTCGCGTCGGTCGGGGGGTTCGTCCCGAAGCCCCACACGCCCTTCCAGTGGGCTCCGCAGGACACCGCCGCCGAGCTGCACCGCAAGATCGTGCTGCTGCGAGGAGCCGCCCGGGGTGTCCGCGGTCTCACGGTGCGCTGGCACGATCCCGAGGCGTCGGTGGCCGAGGGCCTCGCGAGCCGTGGCGACCGCCGCGTGGGGTCCGTGATCGAACGGGTGTGGCGCGCCGGCGGCACGTTCCAGGAGTGGTCGGAGCGGTTCGACCTGCGCCTGTGGGAGGCGGCGCTGGCCGCAGAGGGTCTTTCCTTCGACGAGATGGTCCACCGGGCCCGCGGTCGTGAGGAGCGCCTCGCCTGGGACCACGTCTCCGCAGGGCTCCACACGGACTTCCTGTGGGAGGACTGGCAGGCGGCGCTGTCCGGCGCCGCCGTGGAGGACTGCCGCTGGACGCCGTGCTACGACTGCGGGGCCTGCACCGGCTTCGGGCTGGAGCACGTCGTGGCGTCGTCCGTGCCGCCTGCAGGGGGCAGCCAGGGGACCTGGCAGGACCTCGACCAGGGCGGGCGCATTCCCGTGCGGTTCGTGAGCAGGCGCTGAGCAGGCGCGGAGGCGTGGAAGGCCACGCGGCGGGCTTGCCGACGCGACTACGGGTGCGCTACTCGAAGACCGGCAAGATCCGCTTCACCAGCCATCGTGACGTGGTGCGGATCTGGGAGCGGGCCCTGCGGCGCAGCGGCCTTCCGGTCGCGTGGTCGGGCGGGTACTCGCCTCGGCCGCTCCTCAGCTTCGGCCACGCGCTGCCGACCGGGGCCGAGTCGCTGGCCGAGTACCTCGACGTGTCCTTGGCGCCTGGCGGCGCGCTGGCCGGCGCTCCCGAGGACCCCGAGCACCTTGGGCACCTCGAGGACCCCGAGCACCTTGCCGAGGACCGGGGTGCGGCCGACGGCCCCGCCGGCTGCCAGGCGCTCGCGCGACGGCTCTCCGGTCTGCTCCCCGAAGGCTTGGACGTCCAGGCGATCGCGCCCCTTGCACATGGGTCGGGCTCGCTCCAGCAGGAGGTATCATCGTGCAGCTGGAAGCTGGAGGTGCTCGGTTTGGCAGCAGAGGAGCTGGAGTCGCGGGTCGAGCGGCTGCTCGCTGCACCGGTTGTCCTCGTCGAGCGGGAGCGCAAGGGGCGGTGCGCCCCCGACGACCTGCGCCCCGCGCTGTTGGCCCTGACGGTCGTCGCCGACGCTGACCACACATGTGGCGAGCCGGCGACGCACGGCGAGCGTGCCTGGCTCGAGGCGGAGCTCGCGACCCGGCCGCGTGGCGTGCGACCACGGGAGCTGCTCGAAGCGCTGGGTCTCGACGCCAGGCTTTCACGAGCCTGCCGGCTGCATCAATGGATCGAGCGCGACGGCACCCGACGCGAGCCCCTGGTCGTCTCGGGCCGCGCGGCCGGCGCCGTCGCCGCGCGCGCCGGAAGGCGGGTGCCATGAGACGTCGAAGGAGGGATCTCCCTCATGGAGGAGTTGGAGAACGGGCGGGCCGCGACCGGCCCCCCGGTGGCGGGCGAGCGGGTGCCGGCGCCAGATGTGGCGCGGGCGACGCCGCCGCGCGTGGAAGGTGACCGAGCTGCTGAGTCGCCCGAGGTAGGGCCGGGGCAGGAGGCGCCCGAGACCGCTGCTGCGCCGCGGCCGCGGATCGGCGACACGAGACCTGCGCCCCCGCTGCGCCCGCTCGTCGCCCGGCCGGTTGCGCCGGTGGCGCCCGCTCGGCCCTCGCGCGCACAGGTCGGCGCGCGGGCAGAGACCGGTGCGATCGACGAGCAGCAGACCGGGGCGGTCGGCGCCGCTGCGGAGCCGTCGAGACGTCGGCGGCGACGCAGCGGCAGGGAGCGCAAGGGACGGTCCACGGGCCGCTACCTCATCTGCGTCCACGTCCAGCCGGGGCTTTCCCAGATCGCAGTCCTCGAGGGCCGTTCGCTCGTCCAGCACTTCGCGTCGCACGCCCAGGACGAGACGACCCAGATCGACGGGAACATCTACGTCGGTCGCGTCCAGAACGTCCTGCCAGGCATGGAGGCGGCGTTCGTCGACATCGGCATTCCGAAGAACGCGGTCCTCTACCGAGGAGACGTGCGCTACGACACCGACGACGTCGACGCCGGCGCGCGTGGTCCCGAGCCGCGCATCGAAGACGTGCTTCGCCCAGGCCAGCTGATCGTCTGCCAGGTCACGAAGAACCCCATCGGCGCGAAGGGAGCCCGCCTCACCCAGGAGGTCTCGCTGCCGGGGCGCTTCGCGGTGTTCGTCCCGAACAGCGACGCCGTCGGCATCTCCAAGCGCCTCAGCGACAACGAGCGGCGCCGGCTGCGCAGGATCGTCGACGCCGTGCGTCCTTCCGGTCACGGCTTGATCGTTCGGACGGCCGCAGAGGGCGCGACAGAAGAGGAGCTCCGCCGTGACGTGGAAGGACTGCTCCAGCAGTGGGCGGCGATCGAACGCGCGGCCGCGCGCATGAGGGGACCGGGCCTCCTCTACCGGGAGCCGGAGGCGGCAGTACGGATCCTGCGCGAGGAGCTCAACAGCGAGTATCGCGCGGTGATCGTGGATGACCCGGCCCTCTACGACCAGGTGCGCGACTACGTCGAGACGGTGAGCCCCGACCTCGCCGACCGGGTCGAGCTGTACGACGCCGAGGCCGAGGGTCAGCCGCTCTTCGACCGTTACCACGTGCACGAACAACTGCACAAGGCGCTGGACCGCAAGGTGTGGCTACCCTCGGGAGGATCGCTCATCATCGAGCGCACCGAGGCGCTGACCGTGATCGACGTGAACACCGGGAAGAACGTCGGAAAGAGCAACCTGGAAGAGACCGTCTTTCGCAACAACCTGGAAGCTGCCGAGGAGGTGGCGCGCCAGCTCCGGCTCCGGGACATCGGCGGGATCATCGTCATCGACTTCATCGACATGGAGCTGAAGGAGAACCGCGACAAGGTGGCCGCTGCGCTGCGGTCGGCACTGGCAAGGGACAAGACGAGGACCCAGGTCTTCGACATCTCCGAGCTCGGGCTCGTCGAGATGACCCGCAAGCGGATCTCCGAGGGACTGATCGAGTCCCTCTCCACCGAGTGCGAGGTGTGCCACGGCCGGGGGATCATCCTGGACGCGTCGGTACTGTGATCGAGTTCTCGGGTAGCATCCCTCTCCCATGTACGCCGTGATCCGTAGCGGAGGCAAGCAGGAGCGGGTCGCCGAGGGCGAGCGCGTGCGCCTCGAGCTCCTCGGCCTGCCCGTCGGGGCCGAGGTGGTCTTCGAACCGCTCCTCGTCGTCGACGACGCGGACGGCGGGGGCGTGCGCGCCACCCCTGCCGAGCTCGCCGGCGTGACGGTCACGGCCAGGGTGGTGGGCGAGGAGCTCGGTCCGAAGATCGACGCCATGACGTACAAGCCGAAGACCAACCAGCGACGCCGCTGGGGGCACCGCCAGCGCTACTCGACGGTGGAGATCGTCTCCATCGCGACTCGCTGACGGCGAGCTGACCGACAGCCCGCTGACCGCGAGCTGACCAACAGGAGGACCGATGTCGAAGACCAAAGGTGGCGGCTCGACCCGCAACGGCCGTGATTCGAACGCCCAGCGGCTCGGCGTGAAGGTGTTCGACGGGACGGCCGTGCGCGCAGGGGCGATCATCGTGCGCCAGCGAGGGACCCGGTTCCACCCCGGCGTGAACGTCGGGCGCGGCGGCGACGACACGCTGTTCGCGACCGCCGACGGCGTCGTCAAGTTCGCCACCAGGAGGGATCGCAAGCTCGTCGACGTCGTCGCCGGCTGAGCGCTTCTCGCCCGCCGCAGCTGGCCCTTGACAGGGCTGGTCACTGTCATCATCGCCAGGGCGGGCCCTGGGACGCGCGAATCGAGCTACGGCTCGAGCTCGCCCGGGCCTGCCTTTTCGGTCACGCGCAGGCCGCGCACGACGCCGGCGACCACCTCCGCCACGATCCGAGCCGACGCGCTCGCGACGCGTGCCACCTCGCCGAGGTCGAGCGGCCCCGGGGCCGTTCCGGCGGCGGGGGTGGTGACGAGGGCGAGCCCGAGGGCCTCGGCGCCGAGGTGGCGCGCGGCGAGCGCCTCGGGCACCGTCGACATGCCCACGAGA
>JAJYXS010000182.1 GCA_021801615.1 Actinomycetes bacterium | reverse complement strand
CCAGGCGGCTGGAGACACGGAGTGGACCACGAGCACCGCTCGTGGGCCGAGCCGGCTCACGAGCGTTCGGAGCAGCTCGTCACGGCGTGCAGGCTCCATGACCTCCACCACGCCGGACAGGACTGCTCCCCCGAGCGCCGCGCGCCCGACCGCCCGAAGATGGGCGAGGGGCTCCTCCTGCCGGAGGTCGGCACCGTGCAGCGCTGCCTCGTCGACCACCCCGGGACGCGGGTCGACGCCGTACGCGTCGACCCCAGCGGCCGCGAGGGTGTCGACCAGCCAGCCGTCGCCGCATGCGGTGTGCAGGACCCGCCCTCGGACCTCTCCGAGCGCGCCCGCGGCCTGCGACTCCCACCACCTGCCGGACGGCCCCGTCTCGAGCACGCGCGTCGCCGAGGCGGGTGGGACCCGGTCGCCGAGCTCGGCGAGCTGCGCGTCGACCGCGTGGAGCGCGCGGCCGACCGCCGCGCCGAACCTGCTCACCTGCTGGGTGACCCAGCCCACGTACCAGAGGTTCAGTGACCGCAGCCCCTTCTTGATCGCCACACCGGCGGGACGCTGCGACGCGACCGGGACCACCGGGTCGATGAACGCCGCCTGGTCGACCATCGCGAGCGCGTCCTTCAGGTCGCCGCCGCGCGCTGCGACCGGCGCGTGCTCGAGGAACATCTCGTCGAGCTCGCGCTCGAGCCTGAGCGGGATCTCCCCACGCCGGTGCCGCACCTCCTCGTCGATCTCGGCCATCACCTGCTGGAGGTACCCGTCTCCGACAAAAGCGTCTTCGGGTCCCGACGTCGTCACGGAGTCATCGGCCCGCTGGCACCGACTGGAGGGCGCCGCCCGCGACCAGGGCGCCGCTGACCGGGACCGCCACGAAGCCCGTCGATCGGCTGGGGTTCATGACCTCGAAGCTGCACGCCGGTTCGCGCCAATCGCTCAGGCCGCGTGGAGTCTCGACCCCGACGTTCACGTCGTAGCTGCCGTCGAGCAGCGGCACGGCTTCGAGACGGAACTCGAAGGTCCCGGGTCCCTGCTCCAGATCGCACGTCACGCCGAGGATCTCGCTGTCCGTACGGAACAGGCCTGTCCCGCCGTCGCCACGCACCTCCAGCTGGAAGACGACCCCGGTCACCGCCCGCGCCGCCTCGAAGGAGGCCCTGATCGTGACGGGCTCGCCGGGCAGGACGTAGGGCCGCTCCCCCGCCGCCGGCAAGAGGCAGGTGACCTCGGTGAAGCGGACGGGCCGGCTCTCCTGAGGGGCGAGGCGGAGCGGCGGGAGGCCGCCCGCCACGTCGCCGGACTGCGGGTCGGAACGGACGGACTGCGGGTCGGAAAGGACCCGAACCTCCGGTGGCTGCTCGGCCGTCGCGCCGTCGAGCGCCGCCGCGGCCTCCGACGCGCCGAGCACGTCGCCGGCCGCAAGGAGCCGCTCGCGGAACAATCGGACCGCCTCGCCCGGCGAGGCCATCCCGATCATCTCGCCGTCGGAGAGCACCACCGCCCGGTCGCAGATCGACCGCACGAGGTCCGGCGAATGGCTGACGAACAGGATGGTGCGGCCCTCGCGCTGGAATTGCTTCACGCGCTCCATGCACTTGCGCTGGAACCGTTCGTCACCGACCGCGAGGACCTCGTCGATCACCAGCACGTCGGGGTCGACGTTGACCGCGACGGCGAAGCCGAGACGGACGTACATCCCAGAGGAGTAGTACTTCACCTGGTTGTCGATGAACTGCCCCAGCTCGGCGAAGTCCACGATGTCGTCGAACATCCGGTCGACCGCTCGCTTGGACAAGCCGAGCATCGAGCCGTTCAGGTAGATGTTCTCCCGACCGCTCAGCTCCTGCTGGAACCCCGCGCCGAGCTCGAGCAGGCCGGCCAGCTTCCCTCGGACCACGACCTGCCCGGAGGTCGGCTGCAGGATGCCGCAGATGCACTTGAGCAGCGTGGACTTCCCCGACCCGTTGCGCCCGAGGATGCCGACGGTCTCCCCCTCTGGGACTTCGAAGGAGACGTCGCGCAGCGCCCAGAGGTCCTCGTGGGGGACCCGGCCCGCGTGGATCACCTTCTCCTTCAAGGAGGAGTACTTCTCGTGGTAGAGGCGGAAGCGCTTCGAGACGCTCTGGACGTCGACGGCCGTGGTGCGCACCTCAGAGCTCCTCTGCGAAGTTGCCCGCAAGCCTGCCGAACACGACCATCGCGACGTAGAAGAGCACCAGCGCGAACGCGAGCACGAGCGCGTCCCCCCAGACGTAGGTCAACGCGGACCAGTGGGGCAGGACGTGGAGGGGCGCGTGCGGAGCGTACGTGGAGGGCGGTGTGAGCCTCGCGTAGAGCGCCCGCTGGAACGACATCACGAGGATGGTCAGCGGGTTCATGAAGTACAGCCAGGTCAGGTGGTGGTGCGCCAGGCGGCTCGCGACGGTTGTCTGGAAGGAGTACACGATCGGGCACGCCCAGAACCACGCCGAGCCGACGAGCACTGTGACCAGGTGCTGGGTGTCGCGCATGTAGACGTTGATCGCCGCGAGGAAGATCCCGAGCGCGCACGACAGCACGAGCGTCGGCACGAGCGCGACGAGGACCAGGTACAGGAGCGACCACGCCGGCGCCCAGTGCAGGACCGCCATGAAGAGGACCATGACGCACGCCTGGAAGAAGAAGAAGACCCCGGCCGACCCGACCGCTGCGAGGGCGAGGATCTCCCGGGGGAACGAGACCTTCTTCACGAGCCCTGCGTTGTTCACCACGACGCCGGTCGCGGTGAGGATCCCGGTGGAGAAGAGGTTCCACACGAGGATCCCCGAGAAGAGGTAGATCGCGAAGTTCGGCATGCCGTCGTGCAGGACCACCCCGAAGACGAGCGTGTAGACGGCGAGCGTCAGTGCGGGCGAGAGCATCGACCACAAGAGCCCGAGGAACGAATTCTTGTACTTGACCTTGATCTCGGTCCGGACCAGGTAGACGAGCAGCTCCCGAGAGCGCCAGACCTCCTTCAGCCGGGACCAGACCGCGACGTCCGAGGAGACGACGCGCGTCGTCTTCGGGCGTGCCGTGACCGGACCCTCTCCGTCGAGCACGCTCGTCACCGCCGCCGACCCCGCGTCCGGCGGCTGAGCCGGCGCTTCGATCGCCACCGTCAGCTGCCGCTCACCTGGGCCGCGGTGCGGTCGATCACCTGGTCGATGAAGCCGTACTCACGAGCCTCCTCCGCGGTGAACCAGCGGTCCCTGTCGGAGTCCGCCTCGATGCGCTCGACCGGCTGGCCGGTGTGGAAGGCGATGCGCTCGGCCATCATCCGCTTGAGGTAGACGATCTGCTCGGCTTGGATCGCGATGTCGGCGGCCTGCCCCTGCATGGCCCCGGAAGGCTGGTGCATGAGGATGCGCGAGTGCGGCAGAGCGAACCGCTTCCCCGGAGCGCCTGCGCACAGGAGGAACTGGCCCATGGACGCGGCGAGGCCCACGCAGATCGTGCTCACGTCCGGCCGGACGTACTGCATCGTGTCGTAGATCGCCAAGCCGTCGGTGACCGACCCGCCGGGCGAGTTGATGTAGAGGGAGATGTCTCGCTCGGGGTCCTCTGCTTCCAGCAGGATCAGCTGGGCACACACCGTGTTGGCGGTGCTCTGATCGATGGCGGACCCGAGGAAGATGATGCGCTCCTTCAAGAGGCGCTGGTAGACGTCCATGGCGACCGACTGGTCCTGAGCGGCAGCGCCGAGAGGCCCGACGCGGGTACTAGCGTGCATGCCGCGAGGCTACCCGCCGGCGCCGCCGGCCGGCGTCAGCACGCGGACGTGGCGGAACGGGTAGACGCGCCGGGTTTAGGTCCCGGTCCCTTCGGGGGTGGAGGTTCGAGTCCTCTCGTCCGCACGCCGTGCCCAGCCTCGTCGCAGCCTTCGACAAGTTCCGCGGCACCGTCACCGCCGCCGAGGCGGCGGCCGCTGCCGCACGCGCGGCGCGCTCGTGCGGGTGGCGAGCCGACGAGCTCCCCCTCGCGGACGGCGGCGAGGGCACGCTCGACGCGCTCTGGGCGCTCTGGCGCGTCGCCGGCGCGGAGCGGCGGCACACCCTCGTGCGCGGCCCGCTCGGCGAACCGCTGCAGGCGACGTGGCTCTTCCTCCCCGAGGGCCTCCCTCTCGTCTCTGGCGTCCTTTCCGACCTCCTCCGAGCCGACCTGCCCAGCGGCGTCTCCGGCCGTGGGTGGCGACCACGCCCAGGCTCCTTTGCCGAAGTCCGCGGACCCCTCGCCGTGGTCGAAGCCGCGCTCGCCGTCGGGCGTGGCCTCTTGCCGGCGCCCCAGGGCGACGATCCGCTCATGGCACGGACCGACGGGGTGGGCGACCTCGTCCTCGCCGCGCTCGACGCAGGCGCCCGGCTCGTGATCGTCGCCGCCGGCGGGACCGCGACCACCGACGGCGGCTGGGGCGCGCTGTCGGCGATCGGCTCGTCCGCGCGCCTCGGCGGCGCCGCGCTCGTGGTCGCCTGCGACGTGTCGGTCCCCTTCCGGACCGCCGCAGAGAGGTTCGGCCCCCAGAAGGGTGCGACGCGCGCCCAGGTGGTGGCGCTCAGCGCGCGTCTCGATGCGCTCGCAGAGCGCTACCGCAGGGAGCTCGGCGTCGACGTCGACCGCCTGGCCGGCGCAGGCGCGGCGGGCGGGCTCGCAGGCGGATTGGCCGCGCTCGGCGCGCAGCTCGTTCCGGGCTTCGCGCTCATCGCCTCGCTCGTCGACCTCGACGCCCGCGTGGCCGCGAGCGACCTCGTCGTCACGGGGGAAGGACGCCTCGACGAGACCTCGTTCCAAGGCAAGGTCGTCGGCGGTGTGCTCGCCGCTGCAGGAGGAGGCGTGCCGGCCCTGTGCGTCGCCGGGCAGATGGAGCCAGGCGTCGAGCGGTGCTGGGCAGACCGAAAGGCGCGCGTCGACGCAGTGAGCCTCGTCGCGAGATTCGGCAAGGCACGCGCGCACGAGGCCACCGCGGACGCGATCTCCGAGGTGGTCGCGGCGACGTGCGCCCAATGACCTGCCGGCGGTGCCGCCCTGCGCCGCGAAGCCTGAGCGCCGCACAGCTCGCTCCCAACCCGTCCTGACCCAGACCTAACCCCACACCCAACCCGGCAAGAGCCGACCCGAAGGCCGGCTCTTGCGTCTCGCGGTTGGTCACCGGGGTGTTCCGCCGTGGTCGGCGACGATGGTGGAGGGCCGCTGTCTGTTCGCCGGTCGTCGACCGGACCTCCGCGGCCTGCAACGAGCACCGCACGACGTCGTCCCGGCTGCACTGCGCCGCCCGCGCCGGCGGCGTGAGCTCAGCCCGGCGGGCCGCACTCCTCGGTCGAGCTCGTCGATCCCATCGCAAGCTCCCTTCCGTGCTCGGGTCGTCGTTCCGACGTCACCCTCAACCCCTATTCTCCTCCTCCGCGTCCGATCTGCCAAGAGGCTCCACCTGGGACTTCGCGCGCATGGCGGCGGCGAGTGCGCGCAAGGCACGGCCGCGGTGGGAGATCGCGTGCTTCTCCTCTGGGCGCAGCTGCGCGAACGTGCGCCCGTCGCCCTCGTCGGGCACGAACACCGCGTCGTACCCGAAGCCACCGTCTCCTCGCGGTGCGTCGGCGATGACGCCGTCCACCGTGCCCTCGCGCCACAGCTCGCGCCCGTCCGGAAACTGCACCCACGCGACGGTGCGGAACCGCGCGCGCCGGGCGCCGCCCCGGTCCGGCAGCGCCGCCAGCTCCGAGAGGAGCTTCGCGACGTTGTCCGCGTACGTCGCTCCCTCGCCGGCATAGCGCGCCGCGTACGCGCCGGGAGCACCTCCGAGCGCGTCGACCTCGAGCCCCGTGTCGTCTGCGAGCGCCGGCATCCCGGTCGCCTTCGCGAGCGCGACAGCCTTCAGACGGGCATTCTCCACGAGCGTGGCCCCCGTCTCCTCCACCTCAGGCACGTCGGCGGGCCGCGCCATGAGCGAGATCCCACCGGCGGCCCCGAGGATCTCCTGGATCTCGCCCGCCTTGTCGGGGTTGGCGGTCGCCGCCACGAGGGTGAGCCCTCCTGGCGCCGGATCGGCCGACGCACGGCTCGCCCCAGCACCGCTCGCCGCGACACGGCTCGCCCCAGCACCGCTCGCCGGCACACTGCTCGCCGGCACACTGCTCGCCGGCACACTGCTCGCCGGCAGACCGCTCATCGGGGGGTTGGCGGCTCGGCCAAAACGGCGTCCTGCATGGCGAGGAGCCGCCCAATGCCCGCTTCGGCGAGCACCAGCAGCTCGTCGAGCTCGGACCGGCTGAACGGAAGGCCCTCGGCCGTGCCCTGCACCTCGACGAACCGCCCGGAACCGGTCATCACCACGTTCATGTCGACATCCGCGCGGGAGTCTTCGGCGTAGGGGAGGTCGAGCATGGCGACACCCTCCACGATGCCTACCGACACCGCGGCGACGGCGTCGGTCAGCGGGTGCGCACGCAGCTTCCCGGCCATGACGAACCGGGTGAACGCGTCGTGGAGCGCGAGGTACGCACCGCAAATGGACGCCGTGCGGGTGCCCCCGTCGGCCTGCAACACGTCGCAGTCCACGGTCACCTGCAGCTCCCCGAGCGCCACGAGGTCGCACACCGCGCGCAGCGACCGACCGATGAGCCGCTGGATCTCCTGCGTGCGGCCCGACTGCTTGCCTTTCGCGGCCTCGCGCGCCGCACGCTCCGCCGTCGACCCCGGGAGCATCGAGTACTCGGCGGTCACCCATCCCTTCCCGCTCCCGCGCATCCACGGGGGCACCCGGTCCTCGACCGACGCCGTGCACAAGACCTTCGTGTGCCCCATCGACACGAGCACTGAACCCGGGGCGAAGACCGTGAAGTCCCGCTGGAAGGTGACCGGGCGCAGCTCGTCGAGCGCGCGCCCGTCCGCGCGTAGCACGCTCGGCTCCGCTGCGCTGCCCCCCGTCCGCATCGTCACGTCCTCACCCCTTCGCGCTCGTCGCGCACTTCCCGCCCTCCCGGCTCCGCCAGAAGGCGCCAGGACGCGCCTGCTGCCGCAGTGACCGTACCGGGTCGAAGGGCGCGAGCTGGGATCACCACGCGAACACCCGGCCACGCGCCGCCTGGTGCACCGGTCGGCCGAAGGCCTCGTCTGCCTCCGCCGCGAGCGCGTCTTCGGCGATCGACGGGCGTCGGTGGGTGAGCACGAGCCGGCCGATGCCGGCCGCCGCGGCCATCGCCCCCGCCTGGCGTCCGCTCAGGTGACGCGCCTCGCCCTCGTGGTCGCGCGTGTAGGTCGCCTCACACAGGAACAGCCCGATGCCGGGCCCGAGCTCCTCGGGCGACCAACCCGGACCGGTGTCAGCGCTGTAGCCCAGCGAGTGCGCCCGACCCGCACCCTGCGCTCCCGCCACGTCCACGCGCACGGCAAGCGTCGGCGGTCCGTGGTCCGTCGCGCTGAACGAGCAGACCACACCGGCACCACCCCCGCGCGGCGAGATCACAACCTGCTGCGACGACTCCACCTCGTGCCAGGAGAACACGGCGTCGTCCCCGAAGTACACGCGCCTCCGGCACCCAGGCGGCGCGTAGACGGCGACGGGGGCCGCGGCCGGCTGCTCGTGGAGCCACACGGCGAAGGAGTCGGCGTCGCTCCGGTGATCCGGATGCTCGTGGGACAAGATGAGCGCGTCCACCCGAGCGGGATCTGCGACGAGCTGGAGGTTCGCGAACGTCCCGGGCCCCGAGTCGAGCCAGACGACCACCCCGGACGCCTCGATCAGGTAGCCGCTCGCCGCTCCGCCCGGCCCTGGGTAGCCGCCGTCGCAACCCAGGACGGTGAGAGTCCCACCGTCCTTCTCGGAGCCCGGCGCGCTGCCCACGGGGCCCAACGTAGGTCGGTCAGAAGTAGAGCGTCGATCTCGCACGCTCGGCGACCTCGTCGATGTCGCCGGTCCACGCACCGCTCGACAGGTACTTCCAGCCACCGTCCGCGGACACGACGACGATGGCGGCCTCCTCCCCGTCTTGCAGCTGCGTTGCGCACTTCGCCGCGCCCGCCATCGCCGCGCCGGTCGAGAGCCCGGCGAAGATCCCGACGTCCGCGAGCCGGCGCACCCACTCGATCGACTCCCTCGGGCGCACGACGATCTTGCGGTCCAGCAGTGTCGCCCCTCCGAGCTCCTCGAAGATCGGAGGGATGAACCCCTCGTCCAGGCTGCGCAGCCCGTCGACGGTCTCGCCAGCCGGCGGCTCAACCGCCCAGATCTGCACGGCAGGGTTGCACTGCTTCAGGTAACGTCCGGCGCCGAGCAACGTGCCCGACGTCCCGAGGCCCGCGACGAAGTGGGTCACTTCGGGACAGTCCCGCCAGATCTCCGGCCCGGTCCGTTCGTAGTGGGTGCGCGGGTTCGCGTGGTTCGCGTACTGGTACAGGAAGACCCACTCGGGGTGCGCGGCCGCAAGCTCGCGAGCGATGCGCACCGCGCCGTTCGAGCCCTCCTGACCGGGTGACTCGATGACCTCTGCGCCCCACACGTCGAGCAGCTGACGCCGCTCGGGAGAGACGCTCGAGGGGAGCACCACCTTCAGGTGGTACCCCTTCACCCGGCAGACGAGCGCGAGCCCGATGCCCGTATTGCCGGACGAGGGCTCGACGAGCACCTGGTCTCCGTCGCCAGGGCGAAGGAGACCGGCCTTCTCGGCGTCCTCCACCATCGCGAGAGCGACCCGGTCCTTCACGGAGCCACCAGGGTTCTGGCCCTCCAGCTTGACGAAGAGACGCGCAGCCGGGTTCGGGCTGAGCTCGCTCACCTCGACGAGCGGCGTGTCTCCGATCAGCTCGAGGACGCTGCGACGCGCGACCACCGGACGGGCGCGGCAGTCCTCAGCCGCCGGCCACGGCCGGGAGCAAGGACACCTCGTCGCCCTCTTTCACCGGCGTCTCGAGCGCGTCGAGGTAGCGAACGTCGTCGTCGTTCACGTAGACGTTCACGAAGCGGTGAAGCGATCCGTCCGCGTTCAGCAGCTGGCCCGACATGCCGGGGTACTCGGAGACCAGCTGACGCAGGACGTCGCCGATCGTCGAGGCCTCGACCGTGACGGTGGACTGCCCCCCGGCCTGCGGACGAAGCACGGTCGGCAGGCGGACTTCGACTGCGACAGCCACGGCACCTCCTGACGGGGGCGAACCCGCTCCGGGGCCGCCCGAATACCTGACCTTTCGGCTCCAGATTCTACCGGGCAGATCCGGCGCGCCAGACCGGGGCCTCGCGTGCCCAGTCGTCGCACGGCTGAAAGGGCGCGCGACGGCTTCAGACCGCGACGGCCTGAGGTACCTGGCCAAGCACCACGACGGACTCCTCCTCGATCCGCCCGTCGCCGATCCGGTAGCTGCGGACGACCGGATGCGTGTCGCGCAATGACACCACCACGTAGTGCCATGCGGAGTCGGGTGCCTGGTCCACGTCCGTAGCCGACGGGTAGGCGTCGGTGTGGGTGTGGGAGTGGAACACCCCGATCAGCTGCGTGCCGGCGCGCTCGGCGTCGCGGTCCGCCTGGAGCAGGTCGTGCGAGTCGACCGTGTAGACGCGCGCGGACGCCGCCGCGTTGCGCGTCGGGTACAGGCGCACGACGGTGCCGGTCGCCGGATCGCCTGCGAGCACCCCGCAGGCTTCGTCGGGAAGCCCGACGATGCAGTGGGCGACCATCTGCAGGTAGAGGTTGCGCGGCAACCGCAGCATCGCCACAGGAGAGTACCTACCACGCACCCGAAGGGCGCGGATGCTCCGACGCTGAGGGCTCTCCGGACCCCCTTGGCCCCTGGACGTTCGGACATCTGGACGTCTGGACGTCAGCCCTGGGCGACTCGACCCTTGGGCGTTCGGACGTCTCGACGTCTCGACGGCAGACCTGGGCGTCTCGACCCCTGGACGTTCGGACGTCTGGACGTCTGGAGTCCGGACATCGCGAGCCGAACGCGCGCTTGGGACGCGAGGGGCCGTAGCCTCGTCATGCCATGGCACGAGCCAAGAAGATGGCGGCCAAGCGCGCCGCGGCACGCGAAGGGCGACGTGGCGATCGAACGGTCGCCACGAACCGGCGCGCGCGCCATGACTACGACATCCTCGAGACGATCGAAGCGGGGATCGTGCTCACGGGCAGCGAAGTGAAGTCGCTGCGCGAGGGGAAGGCCCAGCTCGCCGATGCCTACGCCCGCGTCGCCGACGGCGAGCTGTGGCTCTACGGCGTGCACGTTCCGGCGTGGCAGTTCGCGACGGGCTTCGGCGGCCACGAGCCCGACCGGAAGCGCAAGCTGCTTGTGCACCGCAAGGAGATCGACGAGCTCATGGGGCGCACCCAGCAGCAGTCGCTGACCCTCGTGCCACTGTCCTTGTACTTCAAAGACGGCAGGGCCAAGGTCCAGCTCGCGCTCGCCCGAGGGCGCAAGCTCTACGACAAGCGCCAAGCGATCCTGTCACGGGAAGCCGAGCGCGAGTCCGCCAGGACGCTGCGCAACGCCCAGCGCTGGGGAGTGCACAGCTGACGTCGTCCCTCGCGCCAGCGGCTCCAGGCCTCGACCCCGCCACTAGACTGGCGCCGGCCGCCAGACCCGGCGGCGCCCGATACGAGGGGGTGAAAGGTTTCGACTCCGGTCGTCGAGTTGGGAGAAGCGAGCCGTGGTCTCCGGAGCCACGTAAAAGAGCCGGAACACAAAACAAACGCCGAGCATCCGCTCGCGTACGCTGCTTAATCAGTAGCGTCGTCCGCCCAGCCTCTGCTCCACGGGCTGGTGACCGGGCGTCATCGAGTGGAGCTCGCTCGCAGGCCGCTCCGGCAGGGCTGCGGGGACACTTCGCCGGGTACGGGACGCCGCCGCCGCCGGCAGTAGCGGAGCCCCCGACAATCCCCTGCCGGCTGCGCTCGGAGAAGGCCCAGTGAGAAACCGGAGGACGCGGGTTCGATTCCCGCCACCTCCACCTGGGCGTGTTCGGGAGAGAGAGGCAGGGACG
>JAJYXS010000203.1 GCA_021801615.1 Actinomycetes bacterium | reverse complement strand
AAGGAGAAGTACCCGACCGGTACCGGGATCGGCACGTTCACGCCGACCATGCCCGCCTCCACCTCCTGCTGGAACCGGCGCGCGGCACCACCGTCCCGGGTGAAGATCGCCGCGCCGTTGCCCCACGGGCTCGAGTTCACGAGGGCCATCGCCTCGTCATAGCTGGCGGTGCGCACCACCGACAGCACCGGCCCGAAGATCTCGTCTCGGTAGCAGTCCATCTCCGGGGTCACCTGGTCGATCAAGGACGCGCCGAGGAAGAACCCCTCCTTGCCGTACAGGGGGTGGTCCCGGCCGTCGACGAGGACCTTCGCGCCCTGTGCTGCCGCGGAGTCCATGTAGGAGGCGACCTTGTCACGGTGCTGCTTCGTCACGAGCGGTCCCATCTCCGACTCCGCGTCGAGGCCGGGGCCGATCCTCAGCTTCGCCAGGCGTCGGGCGATCGCGTCGACGAGCGGCTCGGCGATCCGCCCGACCGGCACCACCACCGAGACGGCCATGCACCTCTCGCCCGCCGAACCGTAGGCCGCGGACACCGCGGCGTCGGCCGCCGTGTCGACGTCCGCGTCCGGCAACACGACCATGTGGTTCTTCGCTCCGGCGAGCGCCTGGACGCGCTTGCCGTGCTTCGCGGCCTCCTCGTAGATGTAGCGAGCGATCGGCGTGGACCCGACGAACGACACGCCGCTCACGTCCGGATGCGCGAGCAGCGCGTCGACCGCGACCTTGTCCCCCTGGACGACGTTGAACACGCCGTCTGGGACGCCCGCTTCCGCGAAGAGCTCGGCGAGGACGGCGGACGCGAGAGGGTCCTTCTCCGAGGGCTTGAGCACGAAGGCGTTCCCGCAGGCGATCGCGCTCGCGGACATCCACAGCGGGACCATCGCCGGGAAGTTGAACGGCGTGATGCCGGCGACGACGCCGAGTGGTTGGCGCACCGAGTAGACGTCGATCCCGGTCGACGCGCGCTCCGCAAATCGCCCCGCGAGAAGGCTCGGGATGCCGCACGCGTAGTCGACGTTCTCGAGCCCTCGCGCCACCTCTCCCATCGCGTCGGAGAGGACCTTGCCGTGCTGGAGGGTGATCGCCCGGGCGACGTCGGCACGATGCGCGTCGAGCGTCTGGCGGATGCGGAACATGACCTCGGCCCGCTTCGCGAGCGAGGTCTCCGCCCACGGGCGTGCAGCCGCGCGCGCTGCCTCGACCGCTCGGTCCACCTCCGCAGCGCTCGCGAAGTCGACCTCGTGGGTGCGCTCGCCGGTCGCGGGGTCGAAGACGTCGCCGTGACGTCCCGACTCCCCTGGCACCACCTTGCCGGCGATGAAATGACTGATCCGGTCCACGGTCGACCTCCTCGTCTCCCTGGTCTCTCCCTGGTCTCTTCCTGGTCTCTTCCGGTCGAGTTGCCGGCGCTAGTCGGCGACCGCGCGGTCGGTGATCTCGAGCGCGCGGTCGAGCACGGCGAAGCCCTCCGCGAGCTGCCCTTCGGTGATGCACAGCGGGGGGTTGGTCATGACCTGGTTCCAGTGCAGGCTCACGAACACCCCATTCTCCAACATGAACCTGAGCAGCTCGGCCATCTCGGGGCTCGACGAGTTGAACGGTGCCATCGGCTCGCCCGTCGTGCGATCGCGGACGAGCTCGAGGCAGCCGAACAGCCCGATGTTGCGGCAGGCGCCGACGGAGGGGTGACGTGCCATGAGCTCCTCGTGGTGCTGGCGCATCACCTCGCCCATCTTCGCTGCATGCTCCACCAGGCCGTCCTCCTCGTAGACGCGGATCGTCGCGAGGGCCGCGGCGAGCCCGACCGGGTGGGAGTTGTACGTGAGGCCGCCTGCGAACACATGGTCCTCGAAGTACTCCGCCACATGCGCTCGGAGCCCTACCGCGCCCAGCGGGACGTAGCTCGACGTGAGCCCCTTGGCACAGGTGATCAGGTCGGGGACGACGCCCCAATGGTCGACGGCGAACCACCTCCCGGTCCGTCCGAAGCCGCTCATGACCTCGTCGGCGATGAGCAGGATCCCGTAGCGATCGCACAGCTCGCGTACGCCCTGGAGGTAGCCGTCCGGCGGGATCAGGATCCCGTTCGTGCCGGTCACCGGCTCGACGATGAAGGCGGCGATGGTGGACGGCCCTTCGAGCTCGATCGTCTCCTCCAGTGCGCCGAGCGCCTCTTCGGCGCTGTCCATAGGCCGCATGGTGCCGTGGTAGAAGTCGAGCACGTGGACCACCCCGGGGATCCCCGGCTCGTTCGGCCACCGCCGGGGGTCTCCGGTGAGCGTGATCGCTCCCGAGGTCGCCCCGTGGTACGAGCGGTAGCGGGCGAGGATCTTCTGGCGCCCGGTCACCGCTTTCGCCATGCGGATCGCGTTCTCGTTGGCCTCCGCGCCGCCGAGGGTGAAGAACGACTTGTCGATGTCTCCGGGGAAGAGCTCGGCGAGCTTGCGGCCGAGCAGGGCCCGGACCTCGGTCGTCATCCCCGCGGAGCTCACGTACGCGAGCTCGCGCACCTGCTTCGCCACCGCGTCGGCGATCCGAGGATCGCCGTGCCCTGCGTTCACGCTCATGAGCTGAGAGTTGAAGTCCAGGTACCGCTTGCCGTCGGCAGCGGTGAAGTAGACGCCGCTCGCCGAGCGAACCGGGAGCGGCGAGCTCTTCGACTGGGCGACCCAGTCGAAGAGCGTGTAGCGCTTCGAGAGCTCCACGATCTCTGCCGCCGAAAGGGGCTCACCACTCTGCTCGCTCACCGCGCGTCCTTTCTCTCCTTCGTGTCCTGTTCTCGGCTCTCGTCGGCTCGGGTCCTCAGGGCGGGCACGACGCGGTCTCCGTAGGCGGCGAGCGTGGCGTCCTGCGCGTCGTGCATCAGGTACAGCGCGAAGTGCGAGACGCCGAGGGACTCGAGCTCGCGCAACTTCGTCACGTGGTCCTCGGCGGTCCCGAGCACGCAGAAGCGGTCCACGATCTCGTCGGGGACGAACTCGGTGTCGGGGTTCCCCGCTCGGCCATGGTGCGCATAGTCGTAGCCTCGCCGGCCCTCGATGTACTCGGTGAGCTCGGCCGGCACCGCGCCCGACTCCTGACCGTAGCGTGCCACGAGGTCCGCCACATGGTTGCCGACCATCCCGCCGAACCAGCGCACCTGGTCACGCTGGTGGGCGAGGTCCTCCGAGACGTAGGCGGGGGCCGCCGCGCAGATCGTGAGCGTGTCGGGATCGCGGCCCGCCTCCCGAGCCGCCTCGAAGAACCGTGCGATCGCCCATGAGATCACGAAGGGATCGGCGATCTGGAGGATCAGGCCGTCGGCCTCCCTGCCGGCGAGCGCGAGCGCCTTGGGGCCGTAGGCAGCCATCCACACCGGCAGCGCCCCGTCCCTCACCCAGGGCAGACGGACCGTCCTTCCGTGGAGCTCCACCTCCTGGCCGCTCGCCAGCGCCTTGACGGTCCGGATACAGGCTCCGAGCTCCTCGAGCGAGGTCGGCCGTTCGCCGATCACCCGCACCGCCGAGTCGCCACGTCCGATGCCGCAGATCGTGCGGTTCTCGAACATGTCGTTCAGCGTCGCGTACAGCGACGCCAAGACGGGCCACTCCCTCGAGCGGGGGTTCGTGACCATCGTCCCCACGCTGACGGTTTCGGTCGCCTCCAAGATGCGGGGGTAGATCACGAAGGGCTCCTGCCAGAGGACCGGCGAGTCGAACGTCCACACCGATGAGAAGCCGGCCTGCTCGGCACGACGTGCGAGATCGACGAGGCGCGTCGCCGGGGGGTCGGTCTGGAGGACGAGCCCGAACTTCACGACGCACCTGCCCCGAAGACGCCTGGGACCTGCGCGCGGTCGCCGCGAGCCGGCACGGGGACGTCGACGCCTGCGAACGGCGCGCGCGCGACGAACTGCCCATAGCCCTCCTTGCCCCGGAACGCCCCGTGATCGACCACCACCTCGCCCCGGGCGATCACCGTGTCCACTGCGCCGGTCACCTCCGTCCCTTCGTACGCGGAATAGTCGACGGCCATGTGATGGGAGGCGACGCCGAGCACATGGCGGGCTTCGGGGTCGTAGACGACGAGGTCGGCATCTGCGCCGGGCAGCAGCGAGCCCTTCTTCGGGTACATGCCGAACAGGCGCGCCGGTGCGGTCGAGGTGAGCTCGACGAAGCGCTGGAGGGAGATCCTGCGCTCGACGACACCCTGGTAGACGAGGTCCATCCGGTGCTCGACGCCGGGAAGCCCGTTCGGGATCTTGGAGAAGTCCCCCCGCCCGAGCTCCTTCTGGTCCTTCATGCAGAACGGACAGTGGTCCGTCGACACCACCGACAGGTCGTCGGTGCCGAGCCCCCGCCAGAGCGCCTCGTGGTGGACGGCCGGCCTGATCGGAGGCGAGCAGACGTACTTCGCACCCTCGAAGCCCTCGCTCGCCATGAGCGAGGCGTCCAGGAACAGGTACTGCGGGCAGGTCTCGGCGAAGACCGGCCTGCCGGCGTCGCGAGCCGCGGCCACCTCTTCGAGCGCCTCTGCCGCAGAGAGGTGCACGATGTACAGCGGGCAGCCTGCGACCCCAGCGAGCACGATCGCCCGATGCGTCGCCTCGCCTTCGAGGGCCGGAGGACGCGTCTCGCCGTGCGCCTTGGGCTCCCGCCTGCCTGCTGCGAGCGCCTGGGCGACGAGCACGTCGATCGCGATGCCGTTCTCCGCGTGCATCATGATCAACGCGCCACAGTCGGCAGCCCGCTGCATCGCGGAGAGGATCTGGCCGTCGTCGGAGTAGAAGACCCCCGGGTAGGCCATGAACAGCTTGAAGCTGGTCACCCCGTCGGCCACGAGGCCCTCCATCTCCTTCAGGGCAGCGTCGTTCACGTCCGAGAGGATCATGTGGAAGCCGAAGTCGATCGCGCAGTGCCCGTCGGCACGTCCCATCCACGTGTCGAGACCCTCCCTCGGGCTCGCCCCGCGTGGCTGGATCGCGAAGTCCACGATCGTCGTGGTGCCGCCGAAGGCAGCGGCCCTGGTCCCGGTGAAGAACGTGTCGGATGAGAAGGTGCCCCCGAAGGGCATCTCCATGTGCGTGTGGACGTCGATCCCCCCGGGCACCACCAGCTTGCCGGTCGCGTCGATCCTGGTGAGCTCCCCGGAGCTCGGCGCGCTACCGGGTGCGAGCAGCGCCGCGATCTTCTCGCCGTCGACGAGCACGTCGCAGGGCGCCGCCCCCGACGCGCTCACGACGGTCCCGCCTTCGACGAGCAACCGGCTCATGGCGCGACCAGCGGGCCGTAGGCCTCGGGGCGCCGGTCTCGGTAGAACGCCCACAGCTGGCGCACCTCCTCCAGAACGCCCATGTCGAGGTCGCGCACCAGGACCTCGTCGTCGGAGCCCGAGGCCGCATCCCCGACCAGCTGGCCTCTCGGGTCGCAGAAGTACGAGCCGCCATAGAAGTCGTCGTCGCCGAGCGGCTCCACCCCCACCCGGTTGATCGCCCCGACGAAGTACTCGTTGGCCACCGCGGCAGCCGGCTGCTCGAGGTTCCACAGGTAGGCAGACAGCCCCCGGCTCGTCGCCGACGGGTTGAACACGATGCGCGCGCCGGCGAGCCCGAGGGCCCGCCATCCTTCGGGGAAGTGGCGGTCGTAGCAGATGTACACCCCGATACGGCCCACTGCCGTGTCGAAGACCGGGAAGCCGAGGTTCCCCGGACGGAAGTAGTACTTCTCGAAGAAGCCCTTCACCTGGGGGATGTGATGCTTGCGGTACTTGCCCAGGTACCGGCCGTCCGCGTCGACGACGACCGCGGTGTTGTAGTAGACGCCCGGCTGCTCCTCTTCGTAGATGGGCGCGATCACGACCATGCCGGTCTCACACGCGAGCTGGACCACCCGTTCGGTCACCGGCCCTGGGATCGGCTCCGCGTACGAGTAGTACGCGGAGTCCTGGACCTGGCAGAAGTACGGGCCGTAGAAGAGCTCCTGGAAGCACAGCACCTGGGCTCCCTGGGATGCGGCCTCCTTGGCCAGCACGAAGCTGGCGTCGATCATCGACTCCCTGTCGCCGGTCCAGCTCTTCTGCACGAGGGCGGCTCTCACGATCTCCGGCATCGGCATCCTCCTTGGGTGACGGTGTTGACGGTGTTGACGGTGTTGACGGTGTTGACGGTGACGGTGTTGACGGTGTTGACGGTGACGGTGTTGACGGTGACGGTGTTGACGGTGACGGTGTTGACGGTGACGGTATCGACAATGCCAGCCGGGCGCGCAGTGCTCACGATCAGATGATCTCCTGGCTCTGCCTGCCCTTGGAAAGCTGGGCGAAGGCGACCGCGAGCACGAGCGCGCCGCCGTAGAAGACTGTCTGCACCCAGCTCTGGGCGCCGAGGATCTCCAGCCCCGTCACACCCGTCACGAGGAAGTAGGCGGCCACGATCGTGCCCCATGCGTTGAACCGGCCCGGCATGATCGTGGTGCCTCCGAGGAAGGCCGCGGCGAAGGCAGGGAGCAGGAAGAAGCTGCCGGCGGTCGGGTTCGCCGCGCCGGAGGTGCCTGCGAAGAAGATCCCCGCGAGCGCAGCGAGGAGCCCCGATACGACGAGCGCCCCGACCCGCATCCGCTCGACCCGGACCCCGCTCAGGCGTGCCACCTCTCGGCCACTGCCGACGAACAGGAGCCGTCGCCCGAGAGTCGTGTGCTCGAAGACGTACCACACGATCACGCAGAGGGCCAGCGCGTAGTAGAACTCGAGGGGGATCCCGAGGAACCTGTCCGTCTCGGTGATGTCGTCGAGCGCCACCGAGACGCCGGCGTAGGTCTGATCGTTGCTGATGAGCAGCGTGATGCCGAGCAGAAAGGTACCCATCCCGAGCGTCACGATGAACGGGTTGATGCCGAAGACGCGCACGAAGAACCCGTTCAGCAGCCCGACACCGACCCCGATCGCGAGCGCGATCGCGACGCAGATCCAGATCTCGATCCTCGCGCCGCCGTTGAGCCGTCCGATGATCATCGACGAGAGGGTCAGCGTTCCTGCCACCGACAGGTCGTAGTCCCCCGCGCGCAGCGGGACGAGCAGGCCCAGCGTCACGATCACGAGCACGGCTTCCGACCCGAAGATCGCGCCGAAGGTGCCGATCGTCGGGAACGTCGCCGGCCTCAAGATCGAGAAGATGACGACGACTGCCGCCCACACGATCGGGACAGCTGACCGACCGAGCCAGTCGCTCACGCGCTTGCGACCAGAGGACGGGCCGCGCGCCACGAGCTGCTCGTCGTCGGCGAGCAGTCCGACCCCTGAAGGCGTGACCTCGACCGCCACATTCACCCCCTGCCCGTCCAGCCCCTCTTCCTTCATGTCCTTCACGTGCACCCGGCTTTCCCGTGCGCCCGGCGCGGCCGCCGGGCACTCCCCGGCTCAGACGACCGAGCTGTAGGTCTCCTCGACGATGCGGTCCTCATTGATCGCCTCCCCGGTCAGCTCGGCGCACAGTCGCCCCCGTCGCAGCACGAGGACCCGATCGCAGAGATCTTCGAGCTGGGACGCGTCCGTCGTCGAGCAGACCACCGCGGTTCCGGCGCGCGCCACGTCTCGCAGCTTCTCCAGGATCTCCGAGCGCGCTCCGACGTCGACGCCTTTCGTGGGCTCGTCGAGGAGCAGGACCCTCGGCGCACCGGCCATCGCCTTCGCGATCACCACCTTCTGCTGGTTCCCGCCGCTGAGGCTCCTGAGCGGCAGGTCCGGATCAGGGGGGCGGACGTCGTAGTCCGCCAGGAGCCGGCGCACCTCCTGGCGCAGCCGTCGATGCTTGATGCGCCCGGCGACACCCCGGTAGCGGTCGAGCACCGAGAGCGAGATGTTCTCGGAGACGGTGAGCGCTGGTGCCACGCCGAGGCGGTGGCGGTCGTCGGGGACGAGCGAGACACCCGCCTTGCGCGCCGCCGCCGGGGAGAAGGCGGTCAGGTCCCAGCGCCGACCGTCGAGCACCATCTCGCCTGCGCGTGCCACGCTCGCACCACCGAGGATGCGAGCCACCTCGTCGAAGCCCGACCCAACCAGGCCCGTCAGGCCGAGCACCTCTCCGGGCTGGACCGCGAAGCTGAGCCCGTCGACCTCCTGGCCCGTCAGCCCTGTCACGACCATCGACGACGTCGACCCGCCGCTCGAGGCGGGGACCACCACGCCCTGATGCGGCTCCATCTGCCGTCCGATGATCAGCTCCACGAGCTCGTCTTCGGTCATCCCCTGCGTCTCGCGATCGGCAACCACCCGACCGTCGCGCAGGACCGTCACGTGGTCCGCCCATTCGAGGACCTCATCGGGAAAGTGCGAAACGAACAGCACGGCGTGCCCAAGGGCGACGACGGCACGCACGACCGACTGCAGCTGGTCGCGTGCGGCGAGGGGCAGCGACGCGGTCGCCTCGTCGAGCACCAGCACGCCGCCTCGGTCGCCGGACTCCGGGCTGCCGGCGCGCAGGCGCTCCGCGGCCCGCACGATCACCACCATCGCCTGGACTGCGACCGGCAGCTCCGCCATCTTGCGACGAGGGTCGACCCGCACGCCGAACGACGCGAGCAGCTCGGAGGCCTTCGCGTGCTCCGCGCGCCAACGGACCCAGGCCTTCGGCTGGTCGACGAACCGGTCGATGAAGAGGTTCTCCGCGACCGACAGCGCGCCAACGACACCGAGGTCCTGGTGCACGAAGTACAGGCCGTTCGCTCGGCTCCCCCCACCACCGAGTGTGTGCGTCACCTCTCTGCCGCCGATCACGATGCGTGCACCCGGGTCCGGATCGTGGTAGCCGGCGAGCACCTTCACGAGGGTCGACTTGCCCGAGCCGTTCTGGCCGACGAGCCCGTGCACTCGACCGGGCATGACCTTCAGCCACGCCCGGTCGAGCGCCTGCGTCGAGCCGAAGGACTTCGAGAGACCCTCGATCTCGAGCAGCGGTCCGGATGTCGTCGCCTCCGCCATCGTCAGTGCGAGAGGCCCCAGAGCTTCTCGTACCCCGTCTGGAACCCTGTGCCGTACCCCTTCGACTGCTGGGGAGGGTTGCCAGCCTTGGCGATGTTCTTCGCCGTCCAGATCATCATGGGCGTGTTCTCGTTCGGCACGGGCTTCAGCCCGGCCATGATCCGCATCTCCTGGTCCATGATCGCCCAGGCGATCCACTTCAGGTCCTCGCCGACGTCCATGACGACGTCGTTGTGCTCCTGGAGGTACTTGAGGACGAACGCGGTACCGTCGTAGCTGACGATGTGCACCTTGCCCGTGTCTCCCGCGAGGCTGATGGCAGGGATGATGTACTGGGACTGGCTGTCGTAGACCGGGATCACGTAGTCGATGCTCGGTGTGGCCCGAAGCGCCGACTCGACCTCGGTCTGGGTGTCGGAGGCCCAGTCCGCGACCGGGATGTTGAGCACCTTCACCTTGCAGGCAGGGCAGTTGTCGTGGAACGCGGTCACCGCCGCCTTGGCCTCTGTGGGGCTCGAGACGACGTCGTTCGACTCGATCACGAGCGCGTCCGCGTGGCCGCCGCTGTTCACGATCGTCCAGTCGGCCATGATCGTCCCGGCACCGTCGTAGGGCACGTCCACGACCCCGGTGAGCAGCGGGTCGGACTTCTGCCCGATGCTGTACGCGTCCGAGGCGACCACGGGAATGTGCGCCGCTCTCGCGGCCTTGACCTCGGGCGTCAGCTGCTCCGGGTTGATGCCGGCGAGCAGGTCGATGAGGTTGGCCTTCTCCGCCGTCGCCTCCTGCATGCCCTTCACCCATGTCGAGGGGTTCCCGTCGTTCGTGTAGTCGACGAAGTGGATCCCCACCTTCTTCGCCACCGCCGCCATGTCGTTCTCCAGGATCTGGACGAACTGGTCCTGGCTGTCGACCGGGACGCTGAACAGCGTCTTGCCGGCGTCGAGCTTCTTCGCGTCGAAGGCAGGTCCGGGGGCCTTGAAGGTCGGGACCCTGCTGTACTCGTCCACGACCGCTCTGGCAGCCGCGAGTCCCTTCGGGCTCGCCGCGCCCGACACCGAGGTCCCTGCGAGGACGGTCGTCCCTGCGAGGAGCAGGACCGCCGCGACCGGAGCTGCCGCCACCACGAGCGGCCTGCGCCTGCGGCCGGAACCGAGGTGCGGGCGGCCTCCGCGCACGGACCGCGACCTGTTTGCTGGTACTGGTACGCCTGGCATTGTTGCCCCCTCCGTCGTCCCTACGTCTCTTGACTTGTCTTGACTTCTCTTGATTTATCTTGCCTACTCTTGCTCGCTCTTGGCTTCTCGTGCCTTGTCTTGACTTCTCTTGCTTCTCTTCTTGCACTTCTCGTCTCGACAGTGTGGGACGCCGAAGGGAGAGCTTCAATGGACAAACTGTCTGGACGTGACGGTCGGATGAAGACATGTTGTCGACCGGCTGACGGGTAGCCGGTGGCGCTGCGTCGCTCCAGCGTGTCTGTATCATCCCGAGCGGTGGCCGACACCGAGGTCACGCCTCTGAGGGATGCCAGCATCGTCACCGTCGCGGACGTGCTGGGCATCGAGGAGGTGCAGGCGGCACACCCCCGTGTGATGGCTGGCCGGAGCCGCCTGCTGCGGCCGGTGCGCTGGGTCCACGTGGCCGAGGTCCCCGACATCGCCCAGCTGCTGCGAGGCGGAGAGCTCATCCTCACGACGGGCATTGCGCTTCCAGAGGGCCACGACGCGCTCGCCGAGTACATCCGGGAGCTGGCAGAAGCCGGCGTCAGCGGCCTGGGCATCGAGCTCGTGCGCCGCTTCACCCAGATGCCGCGCGAGCTGGTCGTCGCGGCCGAGAAGTGGGAGCTGCCGCTCATCGCGCTGGAGCGGGAGGTCCCGTTCGTCGCGATCACCGAAGCCGTGCACGCGCGGATCCTCCACGGCCAGCTGGCCCAGCTCCGGATCCGAGAGCACGTGCACAGAGCGTTCCACGCCCTCGGCCCGGCCGCCTCCCCGAACGACGTGGTGTCGCTGATGAGCGAGCTCGCGCACTGTCCCGTGGTGTTCGAAGGGCCTGCCCACCGGCCGTTGGCGGTGGCGGCCGCCACAGTGCCGCTCGAGGTGCTGCTCGCCGGCTGGGAGGCCCGGAGCAGGCGCCTGGGCGAGCGCGGTCCCGGATGGCTGGCGGCCCCGGTCCAGCCGTCCGGCCAGCCGCGCGGACGAGTGGTCCTCC
>JAJYXS010000105.1 GCA_021801615.1 Actinomycetes bacterium | reverse complement strand
GAGGCCGCCTCCAGGTCCGTGCGCAACCGAGTGAAGAGCATCATGAGGCGTTGCGCAGGGGACGCGGTCTCGACCTGGTTCGCGACGTAGCACCTCACGAGCGCCGCTCGCTGCTCGGCCGTGTAGACGCCGGGAGAGGTCATCTCGAGAGGCGCCTCAGAGCACCGGGAGCTTTGTGAGCTCGCTCTGGAGCATCGCGCTCTCGTTCTTCAAGCTTCCGAGGGTGGCTGTCATCCGTGAGAACTCCTGCTCCAAGAGCGCCTTCTGCGAATTCTCGATCCGCTGGTACATCTGGACCTGTGCGCTGAGCGACGCGACCTCGGTTGTGAGGGACTTGATCGCAGCGGTGACGGCCCCGGTCTGGGCGTTCGAGGCCGCGTTCATCGCCGACGCGAGCCGCTGTGCCGCGCCGGGCGCGTAGCTGATCGTGCCGAGTGTCGTTGTCGTCGGGACGCCCGGAGAGACCATGACCGACAGCCCGTCGAGCGGCGATGTCTTGGCCGCGGTCAGCACCTGCCCACTTCCGGTGGCCGCGATGCCGCCGATGGACCCGGCCACGTCCGTGCCGGACGACGTCCTCTCCGTTCCAGCCGTGGCCGCCCCCAGCCCCGTCGTCCCGGCGCCCGCCGCGCTCGACGCCACCGAGAACGTCGCGGCCGAGCCGTAGCCGTTCGAGGTGATGACGAGCGAGGTGCCGCCGACGAGCTTCGTCGTGAGCGGCATCCCTGCCGCGGCGAACCCCTGGTTGAGGCCGGCTGCGATCGCTGTGAGGGACTCGCCCGCCGACGTCGTGTACGTCGCGTGCGATGTCCCCATGGTGACCGTGAGCGTCTCGGCCACCGACACCTTTCCTGTGGGCAGTGTCGCGCCGGTGTCCACCGCCTGGGTCGCGGAGTGGCTCACCTCCACCGAGTAGCTGCCCGCCTCGGTGCCTGTGCCTGCAAAGGCGAAGCGCACTTCGCCCGCGGCGCCTGCGGCCGAAGGGCTGAACGTCCCGCCCTGCGTGAAGAGGGCCATCACCTCGGCGGGGCGTGTCTCGAAGGCGCTCACGAACTTCGCCTTTGTGAAGGCGACGGTCCCTGTCTTCGTGACCGACAAGCCGACATCGGCCAGGTTGCCAAGGGAGGACGTCCCGGTCGTGGAGGCGATAGTGGAAAGGATCTCGGTCTTGACGTCCTCGAGGACGGCGGAGCCCATGAGCGGCCCGCCGGTCTTGGTCTGTGTTGTGTACCCCGCGTACTTCTGGATGTCGGCGAGCGCCGCGTTCGCAGCTGTGACCAGCGCCTGGACGCGGGCGGCTTCTCCTGTCGCGTCCTGGCTCACCGAGACGGTCACCGTTCCCGTCGCGAGCGCGCTGATCGTGGCGCCTGCCATGAGGTTCGTGAAAGTGTCGATCGACGAGCTCACGGTGTAGCCGCGAGCGCCGCCGACCGAGGCGGTCGCTGTCTGCGCAGTGGCGATCGACTCGAGCGGCCCCAACGGGGAACCCGCGAACGCACCCGCGTCGACGCTGACCGCTCCCGCGACGCCCGTGCGATCGGCGGAGACCTGGAGGAGGTAGCTACCTGACGACGTCTCGACGGCGATCGCGGTCGCGGCGAGCCCCGAGGCGTTGATGGAGGCAACGACTGTGGACAGGCTCCCGTTGCCCGTGGAGACCTCGGCAGCCTGCGCGGTGCCTGCGGTCACCAGCGAGCCGTCCGCGGACGACCCTGACGCGACGGTCGCGCTGAGCGTCTGCGCCGAGGGCGCTCCCAGCGCGACCGTCTGGCCGGCTGTGATCGATGTGAGGGTGGTCGTCGTCCCGCCGATTGTGACCACCGCGTTGGTGCCCCTTCCCGACGTGCCGGTCGTGAGCCCGAGCGAGCCCAGAGCGGTCCCGCCCGTCACCCCGAGCGACGCTGCGGAGCCCTGTCGTGTCGTCCGGAGCTCGAGCGCTCCTGTGGACGCGAGCGCGGCGGCGACCTTCGCACCCGCGGAGGCAGCGGCGGCGTTCAGCGCGGCGACGAGCCCTGTCGGAGAGTAGGCGCCCGAGGCGATCGTGAGGGTCTTTGCGGTGCCATCCACTGTCAAGCTCAGCGTGTCGTTCGCTGTCGTGATCGTGGTCGACGTCGCAAGTGCCCCAGCGCCGGAGATCCGCGCGGCGGTGGACGACTGGGTGACCTTGATCGTATAGGAGCCGAGCGCGAGCGTCGGACCGGCGGCGAGTGTCGCAAAGCCGATCGACGGCGCACCGGTCGCGACGAGCATGGAGGCGCTGCTCGTGACGATTTCGCCTTGCGAGGAGACCCCCGACGTCGAGGCGAGCACGTTCGCCTGGGCGAGCTGGTTGACGGTGAAGGTGAGCGAGCCGGTCTGCGCGCCTGCACCGGCGGTCGCCGTCGCGACCGACGTGTCCGATGAGACGGCCTTCGCGAGGTCCCATGCAGACCCCGTCGACAGGCTCTGGGCGGCGTTCAGCACGGACTGGAAGGCCGTGGAGAGCGCCCGGTAGTCGCCGACCTCCCCCCGGAGCGTCGCCTGCTCGTCTTCCAGGTCGGTGACCGGGACCTGGTACGCGCCCAGCAGCGCGCTCACGACTTGGGCGGTTGTGATCCCCGACTCGATGCCGCTGAAGCTGATCCCAGGGCCGGACACGCCGCTCACGGCGGTGGTCATCTCCCACCTCCTTTCCGAAAGGCCCGGCCGGCTGCGGCGGCGTGGCGCGCCATCTCCTCTACTCCTCTACGGCCACGAGGCGACCGGAGGGACCGCCCGGCCGGCTGGGCCCTGGCCGGGCGATCCGCGTGCGGCGAAGCTGCGAGGGGCCGAGCCGCCGACCGCTCAGACCAGCTTCTCCACCAGAGACGGCGCCTGCTGCGCCTGGGCGAGCATCGCGACGCCGGTCTGCATCAGGATCTGCTCGGTCGAGAACGTGGTCATCTCCTGAGCCATGTTCACGTCGACCAGCTGGCTGTTCGCCGCGCTGAGGTTCTGCTGGCCGACGGTCAGGTTCGCGACGATCGCGTTCAGCTCGTTCTGGGTCGCGCCCACGCTGGATGCCACGCTGTCCACCTTCGAGAGCGCCGCCTGGACCACCTTGATCGCATGCTGCGCCTCGGCTGCCGTCGCGATGGAGGTGGACACGGTGTTTGTTCCCGTCGCGCTCTTCGCGGCTGTGAACCCGAAGGACGTCTCCGCTGTGACCGTCAGCTGGGCGCCCGTTCCCGTCTGGACGGTCGAGAGCGTCAGCTTGTGTGTCGCCGTGGAGGCGACGACGTAGCTCTTCACTGTGGCGTCGCTGTTGATCTTTGTGACGATCTGTGTCACGGTGTAGGTGCCCGCTGTGAACTTCACGGCGAACACGTGGGCGCCTGTGTCGACGCTGAACTTCAATGTCGCTGCGGCCGTCAAGGTGACCTTGCCTGTCGCGATCGCTGCACCCGTCACGGTCGCCGGACCTCCGGTGAGGCCCAGGGCCTCCGATGTGACCGCTGTGATGCTCAGCTTGATGCGCTGGTTTGTCAGGTCGAACGCGCCGACCTGGAGTGTTCCCGACCAAGCGGTCGTATAGGGGTGCGTAGCCGACTTTGTGCCGATGAGCAGGTTGGTCGTCCCGTAGGTCGTGGTTCCTGCGATCTCGTCGATCGACTTCATCAGGTCTGTGAACTCCGACTGGTTCGCGGCCAACGCCGTCGATGTCGAGGTCGCGCCGTTCGCAGAGGTGAGGGCCAGCTGGTCCATCGTCTGGAGGATCGACGAGATCTGAGAGAGCGCGCCCGAGGCGGTCTGGATGAGCGAGACCCCGTCCTGGGCGTTGTTGATGGCGGTCTCGTACCCGTTGGCCTGGGACTCCAGCGCCTGGGAGACCACGTACTGCGCTGGTCCTGTGGCAGCGTTCGCGATCTGCAGGCCAGAAGACAGCTTGTTGATGGCTGTGGTCATCGCGTTGTCGGTCGCGTTCAGGTCGTTCAGGGCCTGCAGGGCCGACATGTTCGTGTCGACTACGAGAGAAGAAGACATCCGTGTTTCCTCCTTGTCGGGATCGAGAGCAGACGGGCACGCCTCTGTGCGCACCCGTTGCCGCCGCGCACTTCCCCGCCGAAGCGGGACACGAGGAGTATCGGACCGACTGGCCCCGTGCCTGAGCGGTTTCTCGCCGAAGCCTCGGCACGCATGCCCCTTGACCGTGGCCGCAAGCGTGCCGATGGACCTTGCACCTCGGCGCGCAGGAGGCGCACGTGAGCCGGGGCGGAGAGGAAGTCCATGCGCAGGCGACCCGTGACGATGGTGGTGCTCGCTGCTCGTCGTCAAGAGGCGACGCCAGCATTTCTCTCACGCCTTGCGAGGACGCTGCGGCCCGGCGACGACGTTGTGGCCGTCGCGCCCGGCACGGTCCCGCGCGCGCTCGCCGGCTGGCGCAGCGTCGCCACGAACGGGCTCTCCCGATCGACACATCTACCTCGTCTCGGCGAGGTGGTCGTCCTCGTCGACGAGCGCGCTACGCCTGTCGGCGCCTGGTTGGATCCGTTGGTGGTCGCAGCACGTGCGCCCGGAGTGGCCGCAGCCGCGCCCCGCACGAACATCTCGGCCGGAGACGACCTGTTGGTCGGAGTGCCGTACCGGCCGCAGGAGACCGCCGTCCTTCGGAAGCTGGTGGCCGCGCGCGCGGCAACGCGCGCGGCAATCACCGACGCACGCTGGCTCGATGGGGCGGCGCTCGCCCTCGAGCGCGAGGTCTTCGAGTGTGCGGGAGGCTTCGGCTTCCTCCTCGAAGAGGCGGCGCAGGGCGGGTGCTCCCCGATCGGCGCGCTCGCGCGGCGGGCGCGAGCCCGCGGGCGCCTGGTCGTCGCGGAGGCCTCGTACCTGCATCACGCGGGTGGTCCGCACCCCTGGGGCCCTCGCCATCAGGGACCCTGCGGCCCAGAGTCGAGGCCGCTGGTCAGCGCGTGCCTCATCGCGCGCGACGAGCACGCGAACATCGGACGATGCCTGGACTCCTTGCGCGCGCTCGCCGACGAGGTCCTCGTCTATGACACCGGGTCCGTCGACGACACCCAGGAGATCGCCCGCTCCGCTGGCGCAACGGTGGTCGGCGGCCACTGGGACGAGGACTTCGGCCGGGCACGCAATGACGCGCTCGCGCACTGCAGCGGCCAGTGGGTGCTGTGGATCGACGCGGACGAGGAGCTGGCCGCACCGGACCCCTCGGCCCTCCGTCGGAGGCTCGCCGACGCCCCGGCTACCCTGGAGAGCGGGCTCGTCATGGTCGACAACGTCCGCGGGACGGAGGTGGCGACCGCTCGTAGCCATCCGGCGTGCCGGCTCTTCCGCCGTGCGTGCGGGCAATGGGTCGGTCGTCTCCACGAGCAGGTGATCGCCCGGGCCGGGACCGAGCAGCTCGTCTCCGGGATCATCGAAGGCGTCCGGATCACCCACTGGGGCTACCTCTCGTCCGCGATCTCGGGAAGAGGGAAGCCAGGGCGCAATACGACGATCGCGATCCGCGACCTCCTCGGACCCTCGAAGCTGCCGAAGGCCACGCGCCTCGTGAGCCTGGCCCGCTCCTACGTCCTCGAGCAGCGCTACGAAGACGGGCTCGCCTGCTGCCGTGCCGCGCTTCGAGCACGTCCCACGCGCGGCGTCGCGCGCCTCGCACGGGGAGCGGCCATCGAAGCGCTCGTCGGGATGGGCCGCTTCGACGAGGCGATGGAGGAGATCGCGCGCCTGCGTGCGACGCTCGTCGTCCAGAGCGCCGCCGATCTCCAAGAGGGCCGGGTGTTGCTGCTCGAGGGCCGGTTCGAAGAGGCGCTGCGCGCGTTCGCTCGCGTGCGCGTCGGGACCGACGACGAGGGTTTCGAGCACGACGCCGCCGCGCTCGCCGCGTACCGAGCCGGCGCGCTGATCGGGCTCGGGCGCGACGCCGAGGCGGCCGACGTCCTGCTCGACGGCCTTGCCCTGAGCGGCACGATGGATGCCTCCGTGGAGACGCTGGCACGCTGCCTCGAACGCTCCGGGAGAGCGCTGGCGGAGATCCCCCGTGCGGTGCCACAGGCGCGCGCGGTCCTCTTCCTGAGCCAGCTCGTCGGGTCCGACCCGGAGCTCGCTGACCGCACGCTCGAGGCCTGGCACGAGGTCGCGCCCTCGAGGGCCGTGCTCGCCACCGCCGTCAAGGTCTCGAACCGCCTTCGGCTCGAGCGTCGAACGGCGTGGTCCGATCGCCTGCGAGCCGGTGGGCTCGGCTTCGCGTGCCCGCTCGTGGCCTCGTCCGCGGACGCGGCGCGCGATCCGGCGGACAGGCTCCTTGCCGCGGCCCTCGCGTTCGAGCACTTCGGTGACCCTCGAGGTGAGCAGGCCTTCGTCGCGTTGTCGATCTGCTGTGCCCACGACGTGGACTCCCTACGCGCCCGAGTCGCGCACCTCGCACCGTCGCTCGCGCGACGTTTCGGCTCGATCTGCGACGCGGTGGCCGCTGGCGCAGGCGGACTGGGGACGGGCGGTCCAGCAGCCGGCCGGTTGGAACGAGCAACCTGCAAGGGCGGCTCCAGCACCTCGTCGACGCGTTCGGTCCTGCTCGTCGACCGCGCGGTCGCGAGCCTCCGGACGATGGCCCTCGCCGGTGCGCTCGCGAGGCACGGCCACGACGTCGTCGTCGTCCACCCCGAGCCGGTCGCCGGGACCGCAGCCGTCTTGTCTGCGAGCGGAGCTTGTGTCTCGGGCGTCGCCCAGGACGATCCGGCCGCCCTCATAAGACGGGTCGCCGAAGTCGGCGCCGAGCGCGCCTTCCACGCGGTGGTGGTCGCCCGCGACGCAGCCGGACTGCGCGCACAGGTCCGCCGGCTCCTCCCGGCGGCCGAGGTCGTCGTCGACGCACCCGGCGCCGGGTCGGGGCCACCCACATCTGACGTCCTTCGCGTCCTTCTCGGTGCCGATCCCAACGGTCTGGACCCTGCGTGGATGGCTCGGAACGGCCTTTCCGAACGCGATCGACGGGGGATCTGCATCGCCGGAGACTTCCGTTCCTCCACCGACGAGGAACGCGCAGAATTCCAGCAAGTGATCGCCCCGTCGATCACCCGGGCGCTCGAAGGCTTCTCGGTCGCCGTCCTCGGTGACGACCCCGGCGCGAGGGCAGCCAGGGAGCTCCCCGGTTCGCTCGCGATCGGTGCTGGCTCCGACCCTGCCGCGTGGCTGGCGGGCGCCCGCGCCGTCCTCGTCGCCGTGCGCTCGGGTGCGGAGGCCTGGCTCGCGCTCGCCGCGGCGAGCGGGACCCCGGCCCTGTTCGCAGGGCAGCAGGATCCGGCCCGGCTCGCCCGCGTGCTGCGCGGCCTCGCCGACCCCGCGCTGCAGGAGCTCTGGTTCGAGGCTGCGGCCAGCGTTCCGAAGCCCGCAGTTCCGAAGCCCGCAGTTCCGAGCGGGTGCGGCTCGCCCGCCCCTGCCACGGGGAAGGCGGCCCGGGGCGAGGCAGCTGCGCCTCTGCTGTCCGGGCACGCCCGCACGTGCGCACTCGTCGACTGGGGGTACGGGAAGCTCCCCGTCGAGTGGCTGGGACCGATCCGCGACGTCGTCGACGAGCTGTGGGTCTGCAACGACTGGGCTCGAGCCCAGGCCGTGCGCAGCGGGATCCCGCCTCGCAAGGTCCGGGTGCTCCCGACCAGGGTCGACACCGCGCTGTTCTCGCCGGACCCGGGCGCCTTGCGCCGCGGCGGGGTCGTCACCATCCTGTTCGCGGGGGACTGCACGCCTGCCGGGGGCGTCGACTGCCTGCTCGAGGTCTACCGAACGGAGTTCTCCGAGGAAGACGGCGTCCGGCTCCTCCTTGCTCGGACCCGAGGGGCCCCTTGCACCGACCTCGTCGAATTGGCCCGCCGCGGCGAGGGCGCACCCGTCGAGATCGTGGACCTTCCTTCGAACCTGGCCGCGCGTGCTGCGCTCTACCGATCCTGCGACCTCTTCGTGCACGTGGCACGCGTACAGGAGACGCCGGTGCGCCTGCTCGAGGCGATGGCCTGCGGAATGGCGACCGTCGTCCTGGAGGGAGGAAGCTCGGGCTCCTTCGCCGACAAGCGGACGAGCTTTTGCGTGGAAGCCCGCCAGGTTGCGCGTCCGCCCGAGACCCTCGGCTGCCTCGGGCCGAGCACCGGTCTGTTCTGGCTCGAGCCCGACCGGGAAAGCCTGGCCAAGGCGCTGCGCGACGCGGTGTCCGATCCCGACATGCGCCTCGTCAAGGGATTGTCGGCCCGCGGACGCGCCCTACGCCGCTTCTCCTGACACGAAACGCTCCGAAGCGCGCGGCCTCTGCGACGAGCGCGGCCGAGCCGCACCTCAAAGGCAAGAGCGGCCCCGACCCGACCCTCAAGGGCGGGCGGCACTCGGTCGATAGAGCACGGCGGACGCCAGGACGGCGCGACCAGCACCTGCCAGGAAGCGGCGGGAAAGATCCGAGCGTGCCGGCCTGGTGGAGTCTCGATGAAGCTGAAGCAACGCATGGGGCTCTTCGGGGTGCCGGCGATGGTCATCGCCATCGTGGTGCTGCTCGTCGTGCCGATGCCGACCTGGATCATCGACGTCCTCATCACCTTGAACATGTCTGCGGCACTGGTGGTCCTGCTCACCACCATGCACGTGCGCCGCCCCCAGGACTTCTCCGCGTTCCCCTCGCTGCTGCTCCTGATGACGATGTTCCGCCTGGGGCTGAACGTGAGCGTGACGCGCCTCGTGCTGCTCCACGGGTACGCGGGGACGGTCGTCCAGTCCTTCGGGAGCTTCGTCATCGGCGGCCAGATCGTCGTCGGCCTCATCATCTTCCTCATCCTGATCGTCATCCAGTTCGTCGTGGTCACGAACGGAGCCGGACGCGTCTCTGAGGTCGCCGCGCGCTTCTCCCTCGACGGGATGGCGCCGAGGCTCGTCGCCATCGACGGCGAGCTGAACTCCGGGCTGATCGACGAGAAGGAGGCGAGGCGCCGGAGACGGGAGATCGACGAAACCTCGGAGTTCTACGGCAACATGGACGGCGCGTCGAAGTTCGTGCGAGGCGACGCGATCGCCGCGCTCGTCATCGTCTTCATCAACCTGATCGGCGGCTTTGCGATCGGGGTCGTCCAGCATCACGACACCCTCAGCCGGGCGATCCACACCTATTCGGTGCTGTCGATCGGCGACGGGCTCGTCTCTCAGATCCCGGCGCTGCTGCTCTCGATCTCGACCGGCCTGATCGTCACGCGCGCGGCGACCACGGAGAGCGACGACTTCGGCTCGGACGTGACGACGCAGTTCGGCAACCAACCCCGCGCTGTGCTCGTCGCGGGCGTCGCGATGGGACTGCTCGCGCTGGTCCCGGGTCTCCCGCACGTCCCGTTCCTCGTCGTGGGAGGTCTGCTCGTCCTGCTTTCTCGGCGCGTCCGGCGGGCGGTCGAAGCGAGGAGGGAGCGGGAGGCGGCCATCGAGGCGCAAGGGTCTCGCGCTCCTGGCGACACCCCCGCGTCGCTCGCAGCCGAGATTCGAGTAGAGCCGCTCCAGCTGGAGATCGCGCCGAACCTGACCCCCCTCGCCGACAAGGCGAAAGGCGGCGACCTGCTCGAGCGCATTCGGGGGCTGCGGCGCAAGCTCGCCTATGAAAAGGGCGTCCTCGTGCCACGGGTCCACACCCGCGACAACGTCGACCTCCCTGCGAGCACCTACCGGATCCGGGTGAACGGGGTCGAGGTTGCCCGTGGCGCAGCCCCCCCTGGGCGGCTGCTCGCCATCGGCCCGGATATCGACATGCTTCCTGGGGAGGCGACGACCGAGCCCGTGTTCGGGCTGCCAGCCAAGTGGATCCCCGCCGAAGCTCGCCTCGAGGCGCTCGCGGCCGCCGGCATCACCGTGATCGACCGCTCCTCGGCGATCGTCACCCATCTCGGCGAGGTCGTCTCGTCACATGCCGGAGAGCTCCTCTCCATGCAGCAGGTCCGCACTCTCGTCGACGTTGCGAAGGGCACCGACCCCGCCGCGGTCGAAGAGATGACGGCGGCACAGGTCACGATCACCGACCTGTTCGGGGTGCTCGTGAACCTTTTGGACGAAGGCGTGCCGATCCTCGACATCGTCCGAATCATCCAGGCGGTCACCGAACAGGCCCGGATCGCGAAGACCACGGAGAGGATGACCGAAGCTGCGCGTACCGCTCTTGGGGCATCGATCACGGCCCTGCACACGAGGAACGCAGAGCTCTCGGTGATCACCCTCGACGCCGCGTTCGAGCAGGCGCTCGCGAAGGACCTGCACTTCGGCGACGGCGCCAACGAGAGCGTCCTCGTGGTCGAACCCTCCGTCTTGGAGCGTCTCTCGAGCGAGGTCCGGACGGTAGCCGAGCAGGCTCGAAGAGCCGGGCACGATCCCGTGCTCGTCGTCGCTCCTCAGCTCAGGCCTGCGCTACGGCGGCTCCTTTGCTCCGTCGTCCCGTCGCTCAGCGTCATGAGCCTGAACGAGATCTCGGGGAATGTCCATTTGCAGAGGATCGGGGTGATCAACGGTGGCGTTCCAGCAGCTGCATGAGAAGCCCAACGTCTACGTCGGATCGAAGCTCGAAGACGTGTTGCTCCAGATCGAGCGGGAGCACGGGATCGTGCCGTTCAAGTCGCACCGGATCGAACGTCGAGGTGGCATCGCCGGGTTCTTCGCCAAGGAGGTCCATGTCGTGGAGATCGACCCCCCAGGACCGGACCCGATCGCCGCACTGTTGTGCTCGAGCGACGACGACGAGCTCGAGCTGCACGGGCTCCCCGGCGACGAGAAAGCGCCGGCGCCGGGGATCTTCTCCCCTCCGGCCAGCAGCTCCGGCCCGAACGCAGATGGTCGCGAGGGGGATCCGCTCGGTCAAGGCACCACCGATCGCCGGCCCTTCGCGGAGGTGCTCAAGACGGTGGTGAGCTCGCTCGGAGATGAGCCCTCGACCTCCGCGCTGCCGACGCTCGACCCGGTCTCTCCTGCGCCACGGCGCGACGGCCCGGCGTCGGTGGTCGCGCCCGGTCCCACGACCAGAACCGCTCCGATGAGAGCCACCCCGATGGGACCCGCTCGCGCGCACGACGTCCCGAGCGGCCCGAACGGCCTCTTCCGGCACGACGCGGCGGACGGGGTCGGTGTGCCGCCTCGACGCCCCGAGCCGGTACCCGACGCGCGGGCGATCGCGGCCGCAGTGCTGCGCCAGGCCGGATTACCTGCGGCCCTCGCTGCCCAGTTGCTGTCCGAGGTCGTCGCTGACGGGAGCGGCTCGAGGCCGATCCTGGAGACGATCTTCGCGACGCTGCCGGCCCCGCCGCCCCTGCCCAAGGGGCCGGGCGGT